>DTWD01000367.1 GCA_012963185.1 Acidobacteriota bacterium | reverse complement strand
TGGAACTGATCGAGCTTCGTCATCACTCCCCGCCGCAAACACGAACGATGGTTCGTACGCTTACCAAAAAACGATGCCTAAACATCACTATTTGTGAGGTTTTCCAGTTGTCGTTGTGATGGCTTGGTACTACCCGCTGACGGTCGTTGGTGCATTGATAACAGCCTTTCTACCTCAACGTTATTTCTGTGTGTGGCAAATCTAATCACGTCTCGCGACGGTCGGAAGAGCCGTAGTTAATGAACTCTCTTTTAAATATTATTGTACAACTCGCGCAAGCAACGTCGTCATTACCGATGGGTGGAGTTTTCCGGTTCACGCATCGGGGAGTAACCGGGCATATTGTTCTGTTCCTCTTGATGACCGTTCGCAGCAATTCAGTTGAGCGATCCGTGTTGAGCGGATATACGCACGAGGCGACCAAAGTCGGCTACGTCACGGCGACACTGCATACGATTTACTGAATCCGTTCCGACTATTCGTCACCGTAAAGGTTCCGTCCCGGAACGCGTCGACCTTGAGCCAGTGGGCGGGTCCGCTGTGTGCCGGCGGCGGTCCCGCATTCGACCCACGACGCGGGGGTGGTAGAGGGGCCAACGGCATAGCATCTGGCTGGTCATCGATACCGTTGGCAATAAACACGCCGGGCACCGTAAAGTCCTGACCGCTCAAGACAGAAAAGTGCAGTTGCCATAGGTCTTGCAAGCGTGGCGCTGTGTGCAACGTTGTCATCGAATCAGGCGTACCACCCTTCCGAGTCCCATTGTTCATGATTGCGACCCGCGGCGCGATGCCATGCACCAGCACCTGCGCGTTCGATCCATTCAGGCCATGATGCGACACGATGTACAAATCCACCAGCCCGATTGGGTTGCTGGGGCACATCAGCTCAAACTCTTTATTCACGGTGAGGTCGCCAAGGTGAAGTGCGCGAAATTCCCCGAACTGCAAGTGAAGACCGACCGATTGTGCGTTATCGCCAAGATCTTCTGCTTGCCGCTCGAAGTCCGCACAATATTGATTCGGCTCGCCACCACTTGGAAGTGCCTGTTCGAGGACCGCACCAGCTGATGCCATCACCTGCACCTCCACACCACGAAGCGGTATCCGGTCACCAGGCGCAACAACGGTTCGCCGAGAAGCGCCGTAAAGGTCAGGGTAGGGTCCGTCAAGAAACGTGAGGACTGTTTCGTTGTCCTCTACCGTCGGTCCATGGTCAATATAATGTCGGATCGGAATCCGTGTTGCTAATTCCGACAAACCCCCATAATGGTCACCATGCCAATGCGTCGTGACCAAATGGTCAATCTGCCGTAAACCCGCGTCTTCTACCGCCTCCATAATTCGCCCGACATCTCGGTCTGCATTAGCGCCACCGTTACCAGTATCCATCAACATCGACTCACCGGACGGCGACACAAATAGCGTCGCGTTCCCGCCTTCGACATCGACCAAGTAGATGCTCAATGCGTTTTCGTCTTGTGCTTCTATGCTCGTGACGCTAGTTGCTATCAACAGCGCACATGCCACTCGGGTCATTGTCTTCATGCTAGACGACCTCCCCCCCCCCAGAACGAGATTACGATTATGCAGCAGAACGTATGCCTGTACGTAATCTTCCGGCATCCCGCCATGTCTACCGATACGAACCATCAGGCGCCACCTGCGGCAAACTAAATCGAGGATCCGTCAAGATTGCGTGCAACTTCGTGTCAGTTGCCCGAAACTGGGACTGCGTACACAGCTTCCACTCGCTTTCTATATCCGCACAAACCCGAGGCGAACGGTCACCTAGCATGCCAAGGTTTGCAACCAACCCCCAATAAAAATACTCAATGAACTGCACATCGTAGGGCATTGGATCCGTTAGCGTGCACCACGCTGAATTCGGATAGGTTGGCGGGCTGGTTCGAAAATATCCGCCTCGCGCAGTGTTGTCCATCGCGTCCGCTAAGGTTGTTCCCTGTCTGGCCCCGAAATCGGTCGGGTAGGCGTCCGCATATTCTGCTTTCTGAATAAGCTCCGGCACATGCTCCAATGATGTATCGTTGAGATCTCCACATGCACTACCGCAGACAGTCCCACCCCTGTGCGCTTCGGCAGCCATAGCCGTCATAGCTTGAATATAATTAAGTTCACGTCGATCTTTAACGGCGGTCCACTGGTTCGGCGTCAGGTCTGGAGCTTGCGTAACGCTTGGCTTGGTGTCACCGCAGCCACACTTACACCAGACGCGCCTGCTGACGACGACGTGGGCGCCGGTGGGGATGCTGAACCTCCACCCGATCCGCCACCACAACTCGTGTTGCGTTAGTGGCAAAGAGGGACTACCGTGGAAGAAGGAATACTTACCCCTGAGATACATCCGCAGCTATTCATTTAACAGAGAGGATTAAAATGGCAGACGAGCCGATTATTGACTTCAACCGTATCGAGATTCCGAAATTGCCCAAACTTCCGCCAGGAGGGTACAAGGCGATAATTGCTGTTGTGGTCATCCTCTTGGCCGCATTCAGCACACTCTACCAAGTGCAACCTGAGGAAGTGGGGGTTGTGCTGAGATTCGGCGAATATGTCCGAACGACCGAACCCGGTCTACGAGCCAAACTTCCCTTTGTCGAAGAGGTTCTAAAAGTGCCGGTTCAGCGTCAACTCAAGCAGGAGTTCGGCTTCAGAACGATTGAGGCCGGTGTCCAGACTCGGTATGCCGACGCAAGTCTTGTTGATCTTGCTGGCGAGGCGATTATGTTAACTGGCGACCTTAACGTAGCCGTTGTTGAGTGGATCGTGCAGTACCGTGTGGCCGACCCTTACCTTTACCTCTTCAAAGTCCGTAATCTCGAAGA
>DTWD01000366.1 GCA_012963185.1 Acidobacteriota bacterium | reverse complement strand
ATAAGTCATCGCAAAGTGCCACGCATAAAATCCACCGCTGTCTTGCCCAATGAGAATCGCTCGATCCTCACCGAAGTGCGTAATGATGGCGTCAATGTCGCTCGAAATCTTAGCCATCGTGTAGTGTTCTACACCCTCGGGTTTATCGCTTTTGTCAGTACCTCGAGTCGACATCGCAACGACTCGGTAGCCTTCTGACAACGCGACCATCTGATGGCGCCAATCAAACCATGGCCCCGTGATGCTGTGCACAAAGATAACAAGAGGACCCTCGCCGGCAGTGTGATAGACGACTCGGACCCCGTCTGAATCAACAACACCCTCTTCGACGGCGACCGACGCTCCCCGCCAGTCTCGAATTGTCACACTCGCACTAACCGTCTGGATCGCCAGACACAAAAGGGTGAGAACACACATAGTGCTCATTCGCTGTTTCACAATAGAGACCTCGTACGGATAGCTTACTGATGCTCTCTTCTATGCAAGAAGCTCTGGAATCACTCGCGCTGGTTCGACACCCGTTAGGCGGGCATCCAACCCGCGATGTTTATGCGTAAATCTCTCGTGATCGATTCCAAAAAGATGAAGAATCGTTGCCTGAAAATCACGAATGTGCACCGGGTCTTTGACAATGTTATAAGAGAACTCATCCGTCTCTCCGTGGACAACACCACCCTTGACCCCACCACCAGCCATCCAGAGACTAAAACAGCGAGGATGATGATCACGTCCATAATCGGTCGGGGTGAGCCGTCCCTGAGAATAAATCGTACGCCCAAACTCACCACCCCAAATAACCAACGTCTCATCAAATAGCCCCCGCTCCTTGAGATCCTGAATCAGAGACCACGCCGCCCGGTCTACATCGCGTGCCTGCGCAGGAAGCACTTCAGGAGCAAATGAATGAACGTCCCAACCCCGATGATAGATTTGGACAAAACGAACACCGCGTTCAACGAGTCTCCGTGCCATGAGAGCGGCATTCTGGAATTTACCAGGCTGTTTGGCTTCTTCTCCCCACCGGTCAAAAGTACTGTCGGGTTCGCTCGCCAAATCGGCCATCTCGGGCACTGACATTTGCATGCGATACGCCATCTCATACTGTTGGATGCGCGCAAGAGTCTCAGGGTCTCCTAAGTCATCGTGCTGCAGACGGTTGAGGTCACCCAGACCGTCAAGCATTTCCCGACGAACATCCCGCGAGACACCGTCTGGATCACGTAAATACAGAACCGGCTCAGCGCCACCGCGTAAACCAACACCTGCGTACTCAGGCGAAAGAAATCCTGCGCTCCACAATTTGGCAGAAATCGCCTGCACACCAGACTTAGGATGGCTTTTCTCGGCATTCATCACGACAAAAGTAGGAAGGTCTTCGTTCATGCTGCCAAGCCCATACGCAAACCATGATCCAATACATGGACGACCTGGTATTTGTTGCCCTGTCTGAATAAAAGTAATACCCGGCTCGTGATTAATAGCGTCCGTATGCATCGAACGAACAATCGCGATGTCGTCCACCATCTTGGCCGTATAAGGCAATAATTCAGAAACCCACGCACCACTCTGACCATGCTGCTGAAATTCAAATACTGACGGCGCGATCGGAAAGCGCGCCTGACCGGACGTCATCGTCGTCAACCGCTGCCCTTGCCGAATCGACTCAGGCAAGTCCCTGTCATACCAGTCCTTCATACCTGGCTTGTAATCGAGCAAGTCCATCTGCGGTGGCGCGCCCATCATATGGAGGTAAATACACCGCTTCGCCTTGGGCGCAAAGTGTGGCAACGACGGCAACCCGCCAAGAGCCTGGTCTTGACCGAGCGTCGGCAATGCACCCGCTGCGTCGTCCCCAGCCATTAAACTAGAAAGTGCCAACCCACCAACACCTTTGGCGACCTTCCCAAAAAACTGCCGTCTCGTTTCAGCGAGAATGAGTTCGCGAACAGGATCCATCGTTGACCCTCTCTATCAAACAATAAACAACCACACTACTTGTTCAATACTTCATCTAGGTTCATTAATTGATTCACCAACATCGTCCACGCCGCCGATTCGATCGCAGGCAAACT
>DTWD01000365.1 GCA_012963185.1 Acidobacteriota bacterium | reverse complement strand
GAAGCCGTGGATCGAAACGAACGGTTGCTGAACGAAGAGGCGCAGCGGACGGAAGCCGGTGGCAATATCGGCGCCTACAACAATTTTTGGATGGAGCGTGGGACGTCGGTGGTATCGACGAGGCGGACATCGATCATTACCGACCCGACGAATGGACGATTACCGTCTCTGACGACCGATGCGCATGCACGAATGACCTCACCCGAGGCCGAGCGGCTTGCGGCGGTGCGTGGTGGTCGCTTGCCGACGGATTCGTATACCCAATTAGACGGCGGTGACCGCTGCTTGTGGTACCGAGGGATTCCGTCTTTTCCGACCGCGTACAACAACAATTACCAAATTGTGCAGACGCCAGAATTCGTCGCCATTTTGCAAGAGCACATCCACGACGTGCGGTTCATCATGCTTGATGGCCGACCCCATCTCACACCAGCGATCCGTCAGTTCGCGGGCGATTCGCGAGGTCACTGGGAAGGTGACACACTCGTGGTTGAGACGACGAATTTTAATCATCATGCGTTTATTCGGAACTTCAACGGCAATCTCAGTGAAGACCTCCATGTCGTTGAGCGGTTTACGCGAACCGGCGAAGGCACGCTGGACTACGAATTTACCGTGACGGATCCGAAGACCTGGACGCGTGAATGGGGTGGGGCACTGCCGATGACACGGAGTGTGGGGCCGATGTTTGAGTATGCCTGCCACGAGGGCAATTACGGGTTAACCAATATGTTGGCGGGTTCCCGAGCACAAGAAGCAGAAGAACAGTAGCGGTGTTCGCGACTCTTACCGCGTAAGCCCGAAAGGGGTGCCGTTTGAAGACGGTGCCCCTTGCATCACTGCGCTAGTGATTGATTTAAGTTACGGTTGGAATTCCCGATCTATGACGTACAGTTTGACGGTGTCACGTTTGACGCGATCAGCACTCATTGCTTCGGCAGTTTCTGGCGACTCAAGCACTTCCATGAAGGTATTGAGATCTGTTGGCTCAAAGCAGCAAGCCACCGTGTTGTCTTCCTGCACGGCAATGCCCACGGGTGTGGTGACCGTCTGACTTCTAAAGAGTTCACCATGGGTTCTGAAATTTCGTTCCCAATGCGCGACATCTTCTACTTCGGCTGTGATGATTACTTTTGCCATCAGTTATCTCCTGTGACGAACGCTTATTGCTTGGTGAACCCACTTATAGTGGTTCGATGCTAATTTTTCTGAATTCTAACAATCCTAATTCCCCCTGAATACCAATATGACCACGGAGGTTTTTGATACTCGTGGCGGTTGTAATTAATTCACCGTTGAGTGATACCCACAAACGTTCACCGTCGGCCTTGATTTCATAGGTGTGCCATTCGCCGGCAGGTTTGTAGGCTCGTTTAAGGGCTTCGATGTCCGATTGATGATCAAATGGCGGGGCACCGTACGGAATGAGATGCGCGAGTGGTGTGTCCGTGAGTGTGTCCATGCACTGCACTTGATAGCCATTATTTGGCCATCCGTTCTCATCGTCTGCACTTGTTGGGCCGGTTCGAATGAAGATACCGCTGTTGGCGCCGTCCTCAAGGAAACGAAATTCCATCGTCAAGACGAAGTCAGCAAACGTGTCATTGGAACGCAACCACCCAGTTCCGCGATCAATCTTCAGGACGCCTTCTTCCACGGAAAACTGGCCGTTATTGATGATTTCCCAGCCGTCTAAATTTGTGCCGTTAAACAGTTGTATTTCTTCTGCGGCGGCCTGATAACCAACAGATACAATCAAGCCAATTGCAATTGCGGTCAGTGTGCGTGTCATCATTTGACTCATTTCTGTTACTGCATGAAGAGGCACGGATGTTTAGAGTCGTGTATGGTGCTGTCGATCTCTTTAAGGGATAGGTCTTCTGTCTTCCAATTTTTCAAACTAGTCTTCGTACACTAGGCGCTAATTATCTGCGCAAGTCCATGCTGTGGCGATCGGTTTATCGATATTGTCGGATAAAACAATTGCCTACAAAAGAACATTCTATTTATCTAGTCGGAAATCGTGTTCCTCTCCCGTAAACTACCGATAGAACAGGCAGACTATGTCCCAGTATTACAAAGGTAAGCGCACGCGGAATATCTTCAAACCGGAGGAGTCAAAGCCATTCAAATTGTCTCGGTCGAAACTCGATCTGTTCGTGAATTGTCCGCGCTGTTTCTATATTGATCGGCGACTCGGGGTGGGGCCACCGCCGGGGTTCCCATTCAATATCAATTCGGCCATTGACCACTTGCTGAAAAAAGAGTTTGACGAATATCGTGAGTCCAGTGAGCCGCATCCGTTGATGCGCGACGCGTGTATCGATGCCGTTCCCTGTCAGCACGAGAAACTTAATCTGTGGCGGGAGAACTTTCAGGGGGTGCAGGTTCCGCATGAGGCGACGAACCTGTTGATTACCGGTGCAATTGATGACCTGTGGGTGACGCCTTCCGGCGAGCACATCGTTGTGGATTACAAAGCGACGAGTAAAGACACCCCTGTTAACATCAATGCGCCTTGGCAGGATCAATATAAGCGTCAGATGGAAATCTACCAATGGTTGTTGCGTGGGAATGGTCTTGAGGTGTCTGATACAGGGTACTTTGTGTATTGCAATGGTCGTCGGAGCGAACCGCGATTCAATCACCGGGTGGAGTTTGATATTTCGGTGATTCCGTATATCGGTACTGATGAGTGGGTCGAGTCATGCATTACGGATGCGCACGCATGTTTAATGAGTGATGAGATTCCGCCTGTCGAACCGGATTGTGACTATTGCACGTATTATTCTGCGGTAACGGACGTACTGTAGGTCTGTTCTACCGAGCTATCTGGGATAACAATTGACGCCGGACCGCTTATTGCAACTGTTTTTGCGCATTGGGGGCACATCGATGTTGCTGGCGCTTGTGTTTGTGGTGGCGCCACGTGCGTGGATGGAGGAGATTCATACCGCTCTTGGCCTCGGCGTCTTTCCTGATACCCCGATCGTGTGGTACCTCGCACGGTCCACGTCGGCCTTCTATGCCATGATGGGGGGGCTGTACTGGTTAGCGTCCTTCGACATGGGGCGCCAACGTCTTCTATTGCTGTTCTTGGGTTGGTGGACTGTCGTATTGGGTGTGATGCTTTGCGGCATCGACCTGTGGGTCGGGTTGCCATTATCGTGGACTCTGTCGGAGGGACCCGTGGTGATCCTCATGGGCCTAGCCCTGCTGTATTTGATTTCTCGAACAGCAGACGCTCACGTGTAAGTCGTTCGGTAAGAAGAATTTTGCTCACGTGATTGAGACTGCATGTGACACTCCTGCAGACCGTCATCGCCGTTGCGCGTTCTGTCCTGGCATATGTAAGTGTGTTCGTTTGGATCTTGATATTTGCTCCGATCGGCATCGTGTTGACGGTGGCGTTCAGACGGGGTGACGTGTTGTACGCACTTGCGAGCACCGGAGCACGTCTCGGTCTTATGATGGCCGGTATCCGGTTTCGTGTGCGGTACGGGGACCGAGTTCAGCCTGACCGAGGCGCTGTGTACTGT
>DTWD01000364.1 GCA_012963185.1 Acidobacteriota bacterium | reverse complement strand
TCTCCAATGATGCGCAGCTCATACCGGTACTGAAAAAACCGTCGGGAACCTCGGACAATATCCTGGTATCGTTGCCCTTCAAGCACTTCAAACGGGGACACGGTCAGTGTCTCTGGCTCAAGCCACGCCAAATCCGGCACGGCGCGCGCGTCATTCGTCTCAACAACCGCACACGTTAGCGTCATGGCAAAACGTTCGCCGACGTGAACGGCATTTGCACCAATCCGACGCCAACACTGAAGTGCATCGACTTCCATCGTCTCGGCGTTCTGGGCGGATACAGACATCGCCCATACCGCATGAGGCAACGTTAAAAGCAAAAGACAAAAAATAAACCATCTTCCATTTACCATGGGTCTTACCGTTTTCTCAGACGGCGATCAGCCAGAAATTGCACGACTGCTCCATGAAATGTATCGACATCAGTACCGATTCTCAATACTTCGAGCCCACGAGACAAGGCAGCAGCTTCAACAGTATCCTGCCAGACGGCAATACGATCCCCCAGTTGCTGTAGTTCGCTCGAAGACAACAACCGGGACTGGCCTGTTTCGACATCGGCTACTTCAATCCATCCATCTGCAATAACCGGCATGTCATATGCATGGCGACTATCAACGATGACAATAAAAGTATCGTGTGAGGCCTGTAACTTGAGTACCTCGTCCAGAAGAGGCTCATAATCCTCGAAAAGAAAATCCGACACTAACGGAACCAGCGAGGTTTTTCTCAATAATCCATCAAAAGTATTATCAATCCGCTGCTGTTCATATTTTTTTCTACCAAGCACAACGTCTTGGTACGCCTCAAGACAATGAATCGCATGATTCTTTCCAACCTGCGGGCGAACACTCAATTGCCGAGAACGACCATCAAACGTAATTAACCCAACCTGATCCTGAAAAAGTGCTCCGGCCATAGCAAACGTCGCCACGGTGCGAGCGATTACTGTCGCAATCGGCACGCCCTGGGCACCACATCGTGTTGATATCGACGTATCCGCGATGATCACAATTCGGGCAGTACTCGGCTGCTCAAATTCTCTGCTTATCAAAGGACTAAAATTCGTAAGCGTCGATTGCGACCAATCGATCGATGACAGGCGATCACCAGGCTGCCAGTCCCTCAATCCTACCAAGTCAAACCCACTGCCCTCAAAAACACTCGGGTGAGCGCCAGTCATATACTCGTGCATCCGTCGGACAACAACGAGTTCAATGTCCTGCACTTCTGACCAGCTGACCAAGGCATCAGCAGCTGTCGCTCTCAAGGTATCGGTACCCGCTCAATGATGTCGTCGATTACCGCGTTAACCGTAATGCCTTGACCGGTTGCATGCGGTGCGAGCCAAATACGGTGACCGAGTACATACTTGGCTAACTCTTGAACATCTTCTGGGTAAACTTCGTCTTGCCCCCGAGCAAGCAACGCCCACACTTTCACTAGTCTCCCCCAACAGATTGTTGCGCGAGGAGAACCGCCAAGAACAACGTACTGTTCAACGAGTGCCGACGGTGAGCGCCGCAACCACTCAGTTTCAGCGTCGAATGGTCGTGACGCTGCAACGAGGCGCTGGATGTACTTCGCTATGGCCTCATGCAAAAAAACGTGCTTACCAATACTGGTACGTAGCTCGACAACACGCTCCTTCGACATTAAGCCCTCAAGGGTTACTTTCTTGAAGTCAAAACCGACCAATTTCTGTTCCTCCTCGGGCGGGAGGTAACTAATGTTCACCATGATCGCAAACCGATCCGTTGCCGCCTCAGATAATGGAAATGTCCCTTGGCCCAGTTCAATCGGATTCATTGTCGCAATGGCAAAACTAAATGCAGGTAACTTGTAGGTCGTTTTGCCAACGGTCACCGTGCGGTCTTGCAAACCTTCAAGAAATGCACTCTGTGATTTCAATGGAATACGATTGATCTCATCGAGCAGAATCACTTCGGCGGATGCTAACGGCCCAAACTCCGTAATAAATTCCCCTGTCGCCGGGTTAATCATCTGAAACCCGACCACTTCCGTCGGTTGAAGATCAGCCCGTCCTTGCAACCGGGCAAACTTCGCACCACTTATCGCGGCGAGGATGACACCAAAAAATGTCTTTCCAACTCCCGGCACACCGCGAAGCAACAAATTACCAGCATTGACTTGACGTTCTGCATCTCGGTCATAGGTCGTCGGAATCTCAGATAGCAGCACCGTATTTGCCAGAGCTTTTTCGCGTTCATATCCGACGAGAGCCTTGGCGCCTTCGGCGACAATCGCCTCGTGAAAATCGATCGCCTCTTTCAGATCAGCCTGCATAATGGAGACTTGATCCTACTTGAAGTACTGAGTGGGACGTTCTACACACCTGACAAAATCAGTTCCCATTTGGCAATGTTCTCTAGCAGTACAATTCTGTGCGAAGAATCGATATAGATTCGGTGCGCTATAATCGTAGGTCTGATTATCAAATGACCCCTTCGTCTAGTGGCCCAGGACACCGGGTTTTCATCCCGGCAACAGGGGTTCGATTCCCCTAGGGGTCGCCACTTCAGTTTGAGACTTCGGCCTTAGGAAACTAACTCGTGATTTCAAGATTATTGAGACAACTGTGCCAACATCGTTGAACTACGGGCGATTCGTGGTCATCACTGTGTACCTGTACTCGATACTGGTAACCGCGCCTGCAATACACGCTCAGAAACCGAGCGTAAGCGAATCTTTGATCACTGTCTCTGTTGAACCCTTCGCAAATGTGACCGCTATTAATTCGTATGACTGGATGGGTATCGGTATTGCTGAAACAGTGGCGGCCAGATTGGGCACACTTGAGAATTTCGATGTCATACGCGCGACTCCAATCGACGGCGTACCATCTTCATCAGACCTAGTAATTACCGGTACGTATCAACTATCCAATCAGCACATGCGAATTACCGCACGGACGACCGATCGTGAAACAGGTCGTGTTCTGGCATCAGTCATCCTAGATGGAACTGTCGACGACTTATTCGAATTACAAGACCGTTTGGTCGCGGAGCTACAAAACTCACTCCGCCTAACTACCGATGGTGAACAACCGAACCACCCGATCCAACGTTACAGCGTTGACAACCAACCGATAGAGCCAAGCAACAATCGATCGCAAACAAACGATCGGGCTCGCGTTTCGATTGATGGACCGGCTCCTCCTATAGCTCCACAGACAATGTCGCGTGATGATGAAGGGCGCACAACCATCCGCGCCGTCTCGCTGGACGACGTAATCACAGTCGATGGTCGGTTAAGCGAAACCGTTTACGAATCGGTAATACCCGTAAGTAATTTCATTCAACAGGTTCCTAATGAAGGAACGCCCGCAACCGAACAAACCGACGCATGGGTCTTATTTGACGACGACAATATCTATATTTCCGCTCGACTCTTTGACTCAACACCGGAATCGAACTGGATTGCCAATGAAATGCAACGCGACTCCTTCCAGTTAATCTTCAACGATTCCTTTAGTGTGGCGTTCGATACGTACTACGACAGACGTAACGGTGTCTCATTCTTAGTCAACCCAATTGGCGGAATGTTTGATTTGGAGATTACCGACGAAGGCAACCCAAATCCCGATTGGAACCCTATCTGGGAGGTGCAGACCGGGCGATTTGAGGACGGCTGGACCGTTGAAATGCAAATACCCTTCAAATCACTTCGGTACGAAGCGAGCACTGAACAAGTCTGGGGTATCCAACTTGGCCGAACGGTGCAGTGGAAAAATGAAGAGAGTTACATCACAACAATTCCTATCTCGGTCGGTCCGGGAATCTTTCGATTGTCGGATGCCGGCACATTAACTGGACTCGAAGTGCCCGGCGATAATCGCACATTTGAAATCAAGCCCTACGCCATTGGCTCTCTTGCAACCGACCGTCTTGCCAGTCCCGCCGTGTCGAATCAAGCAGC
>DTWD01000363.1 GCA_012963185.1 Acidobacteriota bacterium | reverse complement strand
GACGCTGTGCTGCATCTCAGGGGATTCAGGGCCGATGTTATGACCGGCGCTATCGACTAATGAAAAATAGAGGGTAACGAGGTGAGGACGTTGATGAACGGGAAGAGATAACCAAGCGAGTACTTGTTGAATGCGGTCCCTGTTTGGGACTTGCCCATCGTATGGTTTCCAGTACGTGGGGCGTATGCCGCGGATCGCGGTTTCTGTGCCTGGGAAGAAGAATGCTCCAGTGACCATGCCTTGTGTTTCCGCCGTTACCCAGATTGGTTCACCCTGCCACCACGAGCCGTCTTGGACAGTCGCTCGGTCGCGATAGCTAAAGTGCTCGTCGCGGTCCGGATCGAAAAAACGGTTTCCCACGATGCCATGAGCTTGAGGGTACATGCCAGTCGCAATGGAATAGTGAGCTGGAAAGGTGAGCGAAGGAAAAACGCTCACGAATTTTTTTGCGCTGATCCCCGTGGTTGCGAGACGATCAAAGTGTGGGGTGTTGAACCGGTCAAGGTAGTCCGGACGAAATCCATCAAATGAAAGAAGGACAACATACGGTCGTGTTTCGATCGACGGATGGTTGTATCCAGCGGTACCATTTGGCGTCTGGATCCGCACTGTGCTGGCGCGCTGCGCCGTGTCGCTTGGTGTGCCGCTGGTCAGGACAAAGATTAAACAAAATGCGAAGAAGTAAAGACGGTGTTGACGTTTCTCGATATGGTTGGTGCGAGGCATGCCGATGCAGTTCGCGGTGGAGATGGGGTGAGTGACGGGGATTGAACCCGCAACATCCGGTGCCACAGACCGGCGCTCTACCATTGAGCTACACTCACCACAAAGAGAGTTTTCCGTAGCCGAGACCTTTCGCCTACTGCACAGCTCAGGATTCTAACACGCCGTTTTTTCCGTGCGACACGACTAGGATTTATGAATGTCATCCGATCCTACACAGTCGAGTCGGATGCGCTCGAGGCCTCAAGTGTTGTTGTTGAAGCGCTACAACTCACGACGCACGCGCCGGGTTTAGCGCTCATGGAGCTTTTAGTCCTTAATCTGCATTACGTGTGCTGTGCGGACGAGCCTGGTAGTGGGCTGCAAGCACGTCCCGCCCGAAGTCTCCGTCAAAGTCACGCCAGACGCTATGAATGTGATTCGCCTCATTCTGGACATTGTCGTATTCAATAAGGAACGTCGGGCCTTGAACGCGATAGTAATGAGGTTCACCTTCGTACACACCACCCATCCAGCCAAATTTAATGTTGTTGAGTCCGGCGGCGCGAACTTTCCCAAGACGTTCTTCGGCGATCTGTACCGGTTGCACTGCTGCGTATTCTTCAATCAATGTCCACAGCATTTCTTGCTGGGAGCTATTTAACTGGGTGTACGAGACCCCGACATCATCCTGCATGGCTGCCTGTCGCTCTGCGGATGTCAAGATATCCTCCGGTGCCTCGTCGGTGAGCATGGCGGCTTTTAGGTTGTCACCTGAAAGAGTACCGAGAAGACTCCGCGCCAAATGTTCTTCCCGCCCAAGTACGCGTTCCCCCGCACTATGGCCTTCGCGGACGTACCCAGGATTCGCGCCAAAAAATTGAGGCGTGGTCGAACTCAGTTCGCCATTGATAACCGTCCAACTGTGAGAAATATGGTGGCCTTCATAGCGCCAGGCCCATGTGCCCGTTGTCGACGGCTCGCCAAAAATCATGAAAAAGTAGAGTTGAGCGTCTCTGATATCTCGACCTTCGCGTTCGTAGAGGATCTGTTCAAGTTGTCGGATGCGCTCAGATTTGTCATAGCCTTCAGCACTGAGACTCGCTTGTACAAGTGCGAGTGCGGCTTCACGCTGTCCAGACGTCATTGTTTTGAGAGGGACCCCTTTCCGTTCGCGGGGAATGAAGTGCCAGTCGAGGCGGTCCTCACCGTTAAAAGAGAACAGGGTGGCGTCACGTTGGGCTGGTGTCAATGTTTCTAAAAACGCCTGAGCAGCTTCAGTCATGGTTGCCGCTTGCTCGGCGTTGGTCCGAACAATAGACATTCCAACAGTGATGATGGCCAGGATGACAAAAACGATCGGGACAAGGCGCCTGGGTGCCGTCATGGTTTCTCCTCTAGCTTTAATCAATTAGAAGGCGAGCCTACAACCGCCAGCTACGGGGGTCAAGATGTGTAGATGTAGTGTGAGTTATTTCCGTGGAGTCGATGGATTGGGGAAGACAGCGTTTCGTACTTGGCGGAATAATGTCGAGAGTTTGTGAAGTACAGTTGAAACGAAATAGTGGAAGAAGAATGAAACGTCATCCTGCTCTGGTTCCTCTCTCACGAGAGCATCACACCGGCTTAGTGATGGCACAGCGCCTCATTCTTGGGCGGTCAACAAATCCTCGTAGTCCGTGGTCATCGGAAGTGCATGGGCAAGCTGACCGATTGCTCCGATTTTTTCAGGAAGAGCTACAACCACACTTCGATTTTGAAGAAACCGAACTATTTGCGCGGTTATTGGAGTGGCCAACAGAAGCGGCTCTGCCATGGCAACCGCTTCTTCAAGACCTCGTTCGCGATCATGCGGTGATGCGCGCAATGATTAACGAACTTTCGATTGGGCGTGAGGCTGGGTTGCCTGACCGCCTGCGGGCATTTGGAGAGCGACTTCGTGCACATATCCATTCTGAAGAGCGAGAATTGTTTCAGCGGATACAAACGGAATGTTCGACCGAGCAACTTACTGAGCTTACGCAAATAGTCGCAGCGTACGCTGCGACTCCCGGACCTTCGTGCGAACTTTAGAGTGGTTGATCCAACCTCAACTACAAATGGTCATACCCACAACGGTAAACTTCGAGGCATGTCAAATCCAAACGCAGTCACGAAGTTTACCTGGGACAAGATGCCGAAAGAGCGTGTGACGAATCGTATCGACCGTCGAATAGTGTCTGGTGATCAGGCCATGGTGGCCCATGTGTATCTAGAAGAGGGTGCGATTGTGCCGGAACATTCCCACCACAACGAGCAACTTACCTACATCCTCAAGGGCAAGCTTCGGTTCTGGGTAGGTGAGGATTTGTCGCAGATTGTTGATGTGGCGGAGGGGGAAGTGTTACACCTTCCGGCGAACGTACCGCATAGAGCAGAGGCACTTGAAGAGACGTTGGACCTTGATATTTTCAGTCCACCTCGACAGGACTGGCTTGATCATACGGACAATTATTTCCGAGACCAGTAATGGGTCGTTTACGTCTTAGAGCGGGCTGATGGGTGTGCGGTGCCGCCGGGATAGTGGACCCAGGTTTATGTTGGCCGTGTTTCAGAAGCTAATGCCGAGAGAGCGTTTCCAGAGAGGCGATATACCGTCCATTCATTCATGGGAGACGCACCCACCTTTTCATAGATTCCGATAGCTAATTTATTCCAGTTAAGAACCGACCATTCAAACCGTCCGCATCCCCGAGCGACCGCGAGTTGAGCCAAGTGAGCGAGCAACTGTCGACCAATGCCACGACGCCGATAAACTGGGCGGACAAAGAGGTCTTCGAGATACAACCCCGGTCGCCCGACGAACGTTGAGAAACTTTGGAAGTACAGAGCAAACCCAACCGCTGCATTATCGCGCCATGCGATAACCGCTTCCGCTTCTGGGCGGGAGGAGAACAGAGCACGAGTGAGGTCCGTTTCAGTGGCAATGACTTGATCGGACATGTGTTCATAGGCGGCTAATTCCCGGATCAATGTCAGTAGTACCGCGACATCGCTGCGGGTGGCCGTCTCGATACGAACAGACTCGTTAGGGGAAGACATGCCGTCAGTCTAACGTGTCGCCAACTGGACAGGTGCTAGAAGCTGCATCAGCTACGGATACCGTGGTCTAGTAATTCCTCGTCAGATATTTCCGCGCCAAAGAGAATTAGTTTTCGACGATTTCAAGTAGTTCAACTTCAAAAACCAGTGCCGAGTTTCCGGGGATTCCTGGGGAGCCTTGTGGGCCGTATGCAAGGTCGGGAGGGCAGACAAGACGGCTTTTTCCACCAACGCCGATGTGTTGAAGTCCTTCGGTCCAACAGGGGATGACTCCAGTTAACGGAAACGTCGTTGGTTCACCTCGATCTACTGAACTGTCGAATACGGTTCCGTCACGAAGAGTACCGTGGTAGTGGACTTGTACAGTGTCTTCGGCAGATGGGGAAGGGCCGCTACCAGGGGTGATTTCTTGGATGACGATTCCTGACTCGGTTCGTTCCGCACCGTCGACACTCGCTTGTTCCTCCATGAAGGCATTTGCCAGCGCTAATTCGTCGTCCGCCGCGCTGGCCATTCGTTGTTGCATGAATCCTTGAATTTGAGGTCCATATTCGTCGAGTGGCACGAGGGCGTCTTGACCGAGGACTGCGTCGGTCAGACCGCGCTGCACGAACCCAAGTTCTTCTTCTGATAAATCTGCCCCGAGGACATTTTGGGCGAGTGCTTGCCCAAGCGCATTAAGTATCTTTTGGTCTTCCGTCTCTGGTGTTGCATTAGACGCTCCATTATCGGCTACGTTAGAACAGGAGAACAACAGGCCGGACAGAGACAAGATAACGAAGTAACGAACACTAGTGCGCACGGGGAAGGTCTTTCGACAAGAAGGTCATGGTTCACTTGGGAGGTAGTGTTGATAAATCAATTCAGTTTATGCCATTCGGCAGACCGTAAGGTGTCAGATTCTGCTTTCTGGTATTCCGAATAAATTTTTCTTCCTGACTTTGAGTCATCTGAATCGTGTGACGACCGTGTATCTTTAGCATTATGAAACGAGAACAGTCGTTCAATTTTTTTGCCCAGATGATGCCGCTGTTGGTTGTTGTCAGTGGTTGTCAACCGGCGTCAGAGACAGAGCAGCAGGCCGAATCGGACTCGGTGCCGACTACTGAGCGTCTTGTGCCGCAATTTGAAGTTGATCCGTCGTGGCCGATGCTGCCGAACGATTGGGTCCTTGGTTCTGTCGCGTCGGTTGACGTTGATTCCCGTGACCACGTCTGGATCTATCATCGGCCGCGCTCAGTTGACGAAGCGCAGCAGGCGAACGCTGCGCCAGCCGTGCTTGAATTTGATCCAGAAGGTAATTTCGTACAGGGGTGGGGTGGTCCCGGGGGCGGTTACGAATGGCCAGCCAATGAACACGGGATCGAAGTTGATGACCAAGGCTACGTCTGGCTCGGGGGGAATGGTGGTGGTGCCTCCTCGGACGACATGTTGTTGAAGTTCACCAGAGACGGCGAACTTGTCATGCAAATCGGCGGCCGTAATACAAGTGGAGGGAACGGGGATACCGATAACCTGAACCGACCGGCCGAAGCGGCTGTGTACCGTGACACCAATGAGGTTTTTGTCGCGGATGGCTATGGCAACCGCCGGGTGATTGTGTTTGATGCGGATACCGGCGCATACAAAAGAATGTGGGGTGCTTTCGATAATGAACCGATCGACGCATCTGATGAACAGCCCCCGTCAGATGCTGAGTTAGGCCCTCTGCAGTTTGGCACTGTGCACGGAATCGAAGTTTCGACTGACGGACTCGTATATGTGTCCGATCGAGACCTTAATCGTATTCAGGTCTTTTCGATTGATGGGTCTTACCAGACACAGGTGTTTGTGAACCGTGACGCCAACGCGAATTCGGTTGCTGGGCTCGCGTTTTCACCGGACCCCGCGCAGCAATTCGTCTTTGTGGCGGATTTAGGGAACAACCATATTCACATTCTCGATCGCGAGACCCTCGACGTGCTTGATTCATTCGGAGAACAAGGGTTGGAGCCCGGCCAATTTGGTGGAGTCCACCATCTTGCGATCGATAGTCAGGGAAATCTGTATACGGCTGAGGCACAGGAGGGGCGTCGGGCCCAGAAATTAGTTTTGACGGGAATGGTGCCGGTTCAATGAGCCATACTTGTTGGATGCGTCTGATAGTAATGTGCAGCGTCGTAGTTTCCTTGGTCGTGTTTCCATGGGACGCAGCTGTCGGTGGGCAATCCGAACGACTGGAGAATCCAATTCGCGAGACCATTGAAAAGGGCGAACTCGTTGTCGGTGTCGACGAGTTTGTACGGGTTCCACGGACAGCGGATTCAAGTGAGGGTGGCCAAACCAACCCGGCGTATGCACGCATTCAATATCTTGTGTCGGTCGGAGATGGCTCGGGTCGACTTGCAATCAACGATTTGCGAGGACCGCTTTATCTGACAGATGAGGGTGGGGCGACGCCAACGGTGTTTCTGGACCTTCGGGAGCAAGACGTCGGCTTTGACGATTCCATGTTTCCCAATGAGACTGGTCTTGTCAGTGTCGCATTTCATCCACAGTTTGGACTGGAAGGGACACCTGGCTATGGCAAGTTTTACACTGCGTATAGTGCCGGATCAGATACAGGAATCGCAGACTATTTGGAAGACGATGCGGAAAGTCACGAAAGTGTGATTCGTGAGTGGACGGTCGCCGATCCAGATGCCGATGTTTTTCGTGGTTCGTCACGGGAGGTTTTTCGGATCGGACAGTTTGCGCCAAATCACAATATTGGTACCATCGCATTCAACCCTCATGTGGAAGCCGGCGCCCCAGATTACGGGATGCTCTATGCCTGTCTTGGTGACGGTGGGGCAGCACACGACCCACGTGATTATGGCCAGTCGCTTGAAGTTCCACAGGCCGCGATTATTCGTATTGACCCACTGGGTGGAGAGGGGACGAAGGGGTACGGAATTCCTTC
>DTWD01000362.1 GCA_012963185.1 Acidobacteriota bacterium | reverse complement strand
GTCGATTATTTTGTGACGAAGCGCCAGCTCATAAGTGCGTAGGCCATCGGCCCGATTGACTTGCTTGATCTCGAACTGCCTGCCGGATCAGGGCAGTGAACACTGATTCGCAAGCAGGGCTTGTTTCATGTCGGTAGGAGAACAGTTAGTTCGCTACAGGGATGGCGGGGTTAGGATGTTCCACCGCCACACAGTATCTAGTAATCCATTAGTATGTTGCAAAGCAAATAATTCATGTAGACGGCATGATGCTTTGATCCCACAACCAGCCGGCTGCGTACGATTACGTCGTTGAGAGAATCCCAGGTGACCGGGTTCTTTTTTGTCTCACACATTTCTCAATCGACAAACTAACCATTTCGTACAGTTATGACAACTGACTCGCTTTCAATAGAGAAGAGCACGCCGAATGCCCTGATACCGATTTCTGGTCAAACCCGGATCGGCATCGCAGTTGTTTTGCTCACTCTTCTCGCAGCCTTGATGATTTCACGTCAAAACGGCGAAGTCGCTGCTATATGGATATTGGCTAACGCATTTGGGCTAACCCTTCAGCGAGCACGATTCTGCTTTGCATCTGCGTTCCGAGATCTTTTCCTGTTTGGATCAGGTCACAACATGAAGGGCATCATCGTTGGCATGGGTGTCGCCACTCTCGGCTTCGCGGCGATCATGCACTGGATCATTCCCAATCCCAGCGCTGGGTTCCTTCCCGCGGAAGCACACATCCTTCCCACCGGTATATCAGTAGTCGTAGGTGGTGTTCTTTTCGGCGTTGGAATGGTGATTGCTGGCGGCTGTGTTTCTGGATCGCTGTATCGAATGGCCGAAGGTTACATAGCCTCGTGGGTGGCGATTCTCGGAGTAATCATCGGACTCGGCGCCCTGACGCTCACCTGGAATTGGTGGTGGGACTTCACGATTTCCAGCGAACCAAAAGTCTGGTTACCTTCGACCGCAAATCTTGGTTATACCGGCGCTATCGTCCTCACATTGCTCGGTCTTGTTGCGGTGTACCTTCTTGTAACTTTCATAGAGTTCAAGAACGGTCTGTTTATGCCCCACATCAACAAGAAGATCACACCTGCGATGGGCTTCGACGAACGCGTGCGATCAACCCTCGACCCCGTGTTCAAACGTGGTTGGCCAATCGCTATCGGTGGCGTTGTACTCGGCCTGCTGAGTATCGTCATGTACACCATCCACATGCCACTTGGCGTAACCGGTGAACTGATGCGCGCCTCGCAGCTCGGTCTCGGCTGGACTGGTGTTGATATTCCGATACTGGACGGTCTTTCTACCCTCGGTGGTTGCACTGGGCAATCCGGTGAACCTGGACTTCTTACCCACACATTTGCCATCACCGTAGGCCTCCTGCCGGGTGCGCTAATTGGCGCGTTATTTGCCGGAGAGTTCAAGCTGCGGTTCCCAACCCAGAAACGCCGATACATCCAATCGATCGGCGGCGGCGTGTTGATGGGCTACGCAGCGGGTCTTGCAGTTGGCTGCACGATCGGAGCATTCTTCTCTGCCGTTCCTTCGCTGTCGCTCTCCGGCTGGGTGTTCGGGCTTGCAATGGCGGCTGGTGCGTTCACGGGAACTCAAGTCATCAAGAGGATCGGCTGACCGATGAGCAAAGTAGTAGAAGTCGATCTCCGTGGTATCCCGATGCCTGAGCACTTACAAAAGGCAACCAAAGCCGTTGAGAACGTAGCTGAAGGGGCTGAGATCGTACTTACGACCGATCAAGAGGTCGTGATCAAGTACGTACCTTCCGCTGCTGCGAAAGTCGGCGTAAAAATGCGAATGTCGATGCCAGCCGAAAATGTCTGGCAAATCAAGCTATCTGCGGGCAAGAACCAGTAAAGAGGTAAGAATTTGGCTGACGAGCAAATACCGGTTTTGGATGTGCGCGGAGAGATCTGTCCATACCCTATGTTGAAGACCAACGAAGCCCTTGATGGTGATCAAAAGGACGTTCAGGTACTGGATGTTTTAACAGATCATCCGCCTGCGCTTTCAACCGTTCCGCCACAGGCGATGAAGCGAGGTTACGAAGTTGAAATAGATGAACATGGCTCCGGCGAATGGCGTATGCGTTTGACCAAGATTTAATTCCTTAGGAGAAATAGCGTGATGGTTCGTAAAAAAAAATTGCAGCTGATCATACTGTCGGCAATTGTTGTCGGTGCGATCGCGATTTCTGCTTGTTCGTCAGATGAAGAAGCGACCAGCGCTCCAGCAGCTAATCCAAACGAGTTCGCAAATCCAGCCCGACTGGTAACTGCCGACTGGCTGAAAGACAACCTCGATGACGATGATCTTGTGATCGTCGACCTCAGAAAAGAAGAAGACTACGCAGCCGGTCACATCCCGGGAGCATTGCGCCTCACACCAAACGCAGTGTTCCAGGCTGAGGACGCAAACGGTGTACCGGGCATGCTTCCGGCTGCCGACCACATCGCCTCGGCTCTTTCCGAACTCGGTATCGAGACAGACGACACCGTGGTGTTCTATGACGGCTACTCGAATCTGTGGGCAAGCCGAGCTCTGTGGGCGATGGATGTCTACGGACACCAAGACACTCGCCTCCTTGACGGGGCATGGAGCTACTGGAGCGCCAATGGTCTCGAGACCTCAACCGATGCAACCGAAGTGACAGCCTCGAGTTACGTTTTCACCGGTGCGCCCGACACCAGCATCATCGCTGACTGGGAAGAAGTCCTTACCTCGGTCGACGACCCTTCAAAGATCGTATGTGATGCTCGTTCACCTGAAGAGTACTCGGGCAAGGACGTTCGAGCCGATGCCGGTGGTCACATTCCCGAATCAAGCAACATCAACTGGAACCGAGCTGTAAACGAACAGGGTGAATTCCTGTCAGCCCCCGAACTCCGTGTCCTTTACGAAGGGGAAGGTATCGAAGGCGACAAGGTTGTTTTCACGCTCTGCCAGACAGCCGTACGTGCAACACACTCGTGGTTCGTTCTTCAGGAACTTCTCGGATACGAAACCGTGAAGGTTTACGATGGATCATGGGTCGAGTGGGGCAACCGAAAGGATCTCCCGATCACTACTCGCTAGCAGTTCGTCGGGTTCACAGACCAACTGACAACAAATAAAAACGCCGACTCGATCGAGTCGGCGTTTTTATTTGAACGATCCTAAACTCTCGCCTGAACCACGAAATTAACTGCAATTTCCTCGAGGCGCGAAGGATCGAATGATTGGGGTAGGACATATTGGGGCGAACGGGTTGAAATGCTCTGCTCGACGCGAACAGAGCCTGCATTTCTGCAAGGACTACTTCATGATCTACGACTTCGTGAAGGCTAATCACCATTCCAGCGATCCTGAGTGGGATGGTGAGGCTCTCTAAGAATTTTAT
>DTWD01000361.1 GCA_012963185.1 Acidobacteriota bacterium | reverse complement strand
AGCTACGCTACGAAACCCCACCTGAAGGGGCCTGCAGCAGGGTTTCGTAGCATCGTTGCCCAATCCACACCGCCTTGATCAAGGATGTTTCCCGAAGCTGAGCGACCGGCCTTCCTGGACCACCTGCGGGCGCTGGCCACGATGGACCCACAGAAGAGGGCTGCGATCCTGCCGCTGACCCGCGATTGAGGCGGTTTCGCGTCTGCCGCACCCTTTCATATGTTAGGAGGTCAGTCATGGACATCGAGCTTGAGCTACTTCACGAACCCATGCTTCGTGCCGCTGCCGCGGCATTGCATCGGCCAGAGCTTCCAGTGCGGCGCGCTCATCACTGACGATCCCAAGATCAATCGGTAAATTACGGCCAATATCCTCGGCTTCTGGATCGATTCGAATGTAGCGAGCATCCGGCCCAAACGCGAACTCGCCCAAGGTCGGCATACAGTACTGCCCAACAAGCAAGACAACGTCCGCACTCATCAATGCCATGGGAGCAGCATCAGCCGACAACTCATGGTCAGCAGGAAACTGTCCTTTCATCGCACCCGATTCAACAACCGCAATCTGAGCTCGTTCCGCCAGACGCCTGAGAGCACTCCATGCCTTGCTGTAAAAAACACCGTTACTCGAAACGATAATCGGTCGCTCTGCAGCACGGAGCATCTGCACAGCCTGATCAATCGCTTTCGGGTCCGGGTAGGGTTTCGTCTCGGTTCGGTATTTTGTCTTGT
The DNA here is from genome assembly GCA_012963185.1 of Acidobacteriota bacterium. The sequence continues at coordinate 3,770 of DTWD01000361.1, read as the reverse complement.
CGTAGAAAAACTCAAGCTCCGTCGCATCATCAAATCGTGCACGAGCAATTTCTGCTGGAAAATCGATATGTACCGGTTTCGGCACACCACTCTTCAGTTGACGGAAGGCATAACCTGCATACTCCCAGGTCCGAGAGGGGGTGATGAGGCGCTTGCCGTATTTCTTGATGCCCTCAGTCAGGGGCTGCTGATACTGATCCTGAATCCCTTGCTCGGTATCTTCGGCAAAAATAGTTTTATTACTCGCCAAAACTAAAATCGGCGACCGTGCGGAATTGGCCGCAGCAATAGCACCGATCATGTCTGTAAAGCCTGGTCCTTCAGTGCCGGAAGTTGCGGCGACCTCGCCCGTTGCACGACAAAAGGCATCAGCCGCATGGCAGAGAGAGCCCTCGTGCCGACCAGAGTATGTCGGGATACCAGTATCCATAATCGCGTGTACGACGTCGTAATTCCCCGGACAACAAAATAGTCCCTTGACACCTTCTTCCTTGCACGCGCGCGCGAATACCTGAGCACCGCTCATGGGAAAATCGACCGTTGGCAGCGTCGCTTGTTTCGCCTTCTCGAATTCGCTGGGAACTGAAATCGGTTTAACGTCTTCTTCGGCCGCATTGGCAACACCGGCTGTTCCGAGAGCTGCCGCGGTTGCCCCGGCGCTTCCCAAGACGGCCTGCCGCATGAAATTACGGCGTGACTTAACGTTGTCACGCTTGGTCCGCTTCGACATGCGTTTCTTAGTAGCCATGACTGAATCCTTTCAGGAATCGCAATGGGGTCCACACCGAAAAATTGGAGACGGACCGCATCCTAACGTGAGTTCATAGAAGTGTCAATTTACTGTAAAAAAGGCTTTACTTCATTGCGCGAACGACGTTTCTTTCTTCGCCTTGCAGTCAACGTGTCCTTGTGTTTCGTAATGCTTATTCGGCTGTAACCGTTCCCAGAAGGTCACGGGCACAGCGAACACCGATATTACTCGTATGCGCTTCAGCAGAAAACGCGAGTCGGACCGACAGGCGCCACACTTCTGGATCATTCAGCCACGACGCACCCCGCATCACTCGAAGTTGTCCCGTCTCCGGTGGTTGAGGATCAGTTACGGATTCACTGGTGTAAAGATCGTCAATCCACCCATCGACCCATTCCCACACATTTCCGCTGATATCGTAAAACCCGAAGCCATTTGGCGGAAACGATCCAACTGGCGCTGTGTTCACCCATCTGTCAGCGCCACCGGTCGTCCCTGCACAGCATTCCGTATGACCAAAGTTTGCGTAACCACGCGTGAGTTGATTACCCCACCAAAAAATTGTTCCGTCACTTCCGCCACGTGCTGCGTACTCCCACTCGGCCTCCGTTGGAAGGCGCCCGCCAACCCACGTACATACCGACGCAGCATCATCCCACGTCAAATGCACCACCGGGTGGTCACCAGTCTGCGAAAAATCTGGCGTTGGAGGCAGAGTACGTCCTGTCGCCTCAATAAAAAGACCGTATTGACTCACAGTTAGTTCGGTCTCCATCAATTCAAACGCTGACAAGGCAACTTCGTGGCGTGGAAGTTCTACCTCCAGGCAAAACGGGTCGTCGGGAACACAACCCATCTCAAATGTACCTGCCTCAACGCGAACCCACGGCAGGTCAATCTCCTGCGCAACAAGATCAGCTTCGGCAATGAAAATCAGAAAGAGAGCAACGACAACTTCACTCACAAGACCAGCGCGTAAGAGCTGCGACATCGCGCTCGACTCCCTTCACAGTAATTGACGTGAAGACGCAACACACGACGCTATTGACAAGTGTCGGGCAATGACCTCACAAATCCTCCGTCACCCTTTGACCGCGATCCCCACTACTTCAAAGCGCGCACCAAAAAGAAGCGTGCCTGAACCGATAAAGGCTCGCGCTGGCGGTTCATCGTCAAAATATTCTCGGTACACCTGATTGAAATCGCCGTACATCGAAACATCTGAACAGAACACCTGAACGCTCACTAGATCATTCATGGTCATATCTGCTTCACTCAGCACCGCCTGTATCCCGTCAAGCACATTCCGTGCTTCTTGCTCGGCTGTGGCTGGAGGTCGTTGAGTCTCAGGGTCGAGCCCTAATCGGCCCGCAAGATAAAGGGTATTTCCCGCCAGCACAGCATCACTAAACGGTGCCGCAACACTGCGGCCGGGAAGATTAATAACCTGAGGCGATGTCGAACTCTGCTCAGCAATCAGCGGTGTGACCGCCAGAATTGAAATCATTCCAATAATAGTTCCCAGCACAATACCGATTATAAGTTTCTTCATGTCTACGACACCCCCTGTTAAACACCTGTCAAAAGAATGGTCGAACCAGTCGTCTTACGTGCCTCGAGATCACGATGCGCCTGCGCCGCATTTTCAAGCGGATAAGTCTGGTTCACCTCAGCCTTGACGGCCCCGCTACTCAAGACACCAAACAGATCGGCAGACGTTTTCTCGAGATCTGCCCGCGTCGCGGTATACGTCGCGAGCGTCGGTCGTGTGAGAAAAAGAGAACCTTTTGCCGCGAGAAGAGCAGGGGCAAACGGTTCGACAGCACCTGATGCATTTCCAAAGCTCACCATGAGTCCCCGCGGCTGTAGACACTCAAGAGAATCATTGAATGTATCTCTGCCGACGGAGTCGTAAACCACCGGTACGCCACGGCCGTCCGTCAGTTCTTTGACACGATCGACAAAGTTCTCCTCCGTATACACAATCGGATGATCGCAACCGTGCGCCCTCGCAAGATCGGCTTTTTCAGCGGTCCCTACCGTGCCAATCACCCTGACACCAAGGTGTTTGAGCCACTGACACGCAATTAGTCCACAACCGCCTGCCGCGGCATGAAACAACACCGTTTCGCCCGTCTGCACAGGATACGTTTGCCGAATCAGATACTGGACGGTGCAACCCTTGAGCATGGCCGCAGCCGCCTGCTCCTCGGTAATCCCCCTGGGAATCTTTACCAACTGTTTCGCTGGAATCAGACGCCGTTGCGTATAACTGCCAAGACTCATGCAGTAGGCAACACGATCGCCAACCGCAACCTCAGTAACTCCGTCACCGACTGCCTCTACGACACCAGCGCCTTCGTTACCAATTGCGGACGGAAATGCCGGAACTTTATAGAGGCCCGTTCGGAAATAGACATCGATAAAATTGAGACCAGCAGCGACCTGTCGCACAATGGCTTCGCCGGGTTTTGGTTCAGCAACCTCAACTTCCTCCCATTGAAGGACTTCGGGGCCACCATTGGAGTGGATTCGAACAGCGTGTGTCATGATTCGCTCCGTCGTTCTAATGTGGATGATCGCAAGAACCCGATCTTAGCTCTGTAGGTCCGCTAATGTCGACGAATGCTCAAGTCTTCCTAATTGTTACGCTACCATAGCTAATTATGGCAACCGAGACCGGTGCTTTCGACGCGCACCAACCGCCATCTGCTGACCTTCTCGCTGATTGCGTACACTGTGGGTTTTGTCTCCCCGCATGCCCGACGTATGCACTCTGGCAGCGAGAGGCAGACTCGCCGCGTGGCCGCATTCATCTTATGAAAGTGGCACTCGAAGGTAAGGCTGACATCACGACAGACTTCGCGCGACACTTTGATACGTGTCTTGGTTGTATGGCATGTGTCACCGCCTGCCCATCCGGTGTGCAGTACGACAAACTCGTTGAAGCAACCCGCCCGCAGCTCGAGCGACGGATTAAAAGAACAGGTAGTGACCATCTTTTTCGACAATTTATTTT
>DTWD01000360.1 GCA_012963185.1 Acidobacteriota bacterium | reverse complement strand
TGACATCACGATAACGCCTGCGAGTTTTACTGCTGATCAACAAGCGTCCCGGTATATTTTTACGTTGACCGCAGCGATTGAATTTACAGACCTGACGACGAATGAAATAGTGTGGGACGATCAACAACTTATCTTCAGTGATGAATACGAGGTTGCCTCTGGTGGCGGAGACGTACAGAATGTATCCGCATTTTTTGGTCAACAAAATAATGCGGTCGAACGGATCGCAACTGATTTTGCTGCGACAGTGGTTAGTTCGATTCTTGAAGCATTTTAGATTACTAACGTCATGGGCACATTAGTTCCTTCTGCACTTCGCAAGCACATTAATAGCGGTCAATTAGATCCTGTTTATCTTGTTCTCGGAGCTGATGAGTATGAGAAGGATGAGATTGTCGATACATTCGAGTCGGTTGTAGAAGAGGAGTTACGTCCGTTTAATGTCGATCGTTTTGATGGTCTAGATGCGGGGTCCCAATCATCGAAACTATCACTTGGTGGTGTGCTCGGTGCTCTTCAGACACTTCCCATAATGGCTCCGAAAAGAGTTGTCATCGCTCAAAGAGCGGAACTACTACTGCAGCCGAAACGTGAGAGTGAATCAACGTTACGCGATTTAGCGTTGCTGGAAGAATACTTAGATGATCCCGCCCCAACAACGACGTTAGTACTGATCGCTGAGCGCTTAGATGAAAGAAGGAGGATCAGTAAGTCTCTGAAAGTCAGTGCTACGGTGATTCAGTGTGGAGAGCTTAAGACCCAGGCTGACGCGGTAAGGTGGATCACTAGGCAGGCGAAGACAGCAGGCGTTGCCATGGAGCCTGGGGCAGTTCGAGAATTATCGACTCGGATCGGACCGGATGTTCGCCGTCTTCGAGGGGAGCTTGACAGACTGTTCCTCTTTGCTTCCGGACAGGAACGGATAAGTGAGTCAGATGTGCGTGAAGTCGCTGGCGCGGCGGTGTCGCTTGATGATTGGGCAGTGACTGACGCTATCCAGGGAGGAGAAACTGCTACCGCTTTGCGTGAGCTGGCGCTTTTGATCGATGGAGGAGCAGTGCCGCAGATGTTACTCGGTCAATTGGCTTGGGTCGTACGGACACGTTTGTCTGGGCAGAGACTTGCCCCTGCTATCGACGCCGTCTTTCGAACAGATTCAGATTTGAAGCGATCTGCAGCCGAGCCTCGGGTCTTACTTGAAAAACTGGTTATAAAATTGTGCACCGCTAAGGTGAATTAAAGACTTACGCGGCCGAGGCGGCCGCGTTTGTAAGTCGTTTTGATAATCGTGATTTGTGGCGGGACGCTGCGTTTTGATGAATGACACTCTTACCGGCAAGATTGTCAATTAATGAGACAGTTGTTCGAACAACCTCACGAGCTTTTGCAGTATCACCGGCATCAATGGCGTTGCGCGCTGCAGTGAGGGCATGCCGCATGCGGCTTTTAAGCTGTCTGTTGTGTTCCCGACGTCTTAGACTTTGTGCGTGTGTCTTTATCGCCGCTTTGTGGTTCGGCATTAGCTCGTAAGTATATCGCTTCTTGATGTTTGTGAACTAGTGATTGGAAATGTCCGAGTTGTTGTGTGTGACTCTTATTTTCCGTGTGTCGAATAAACGTTAGCGTCGCCCCAACGATCAAAGGCATAAACATCATACCCACGTGCGTTCGGGCCTTCCATGCCAGGCGATCCAATAGGCATACCTGGAACAGCAAGTCCTCGGATGTCTGGCCCTTCGGATAGCATTCGCTGAATATCCGATGCTGGGACGTGTCCCTCGATGACGTAATCACCCACGATCGCTGTGTGACACGATGAGAGCTCAGGGCTTAAACCAGCACGCTGCTTGAGAGGAACTACGCTCGGTACATCAGTCATATTGACCGTAAAACCCTGCTCTTGTAGGTGGACCACCCACTTAACACAGCAGCCTCACGTGGGGGTTTTGTATACCTCAATAGTTGGCACCTGTTCTTGAGCAGTCGCATCTGACCACACGAGAGAGAGGCCGAGAACGCCAAAAAACAGTCCAAGCCCGAATACCCAAGTTTTCATGTTCTTATTATAACGGTCTCGGGTAATCTATTATTCGACTTCTTTCAGTTTTCTAAGTTGACGGCGTTGGCGCTTATTTGGTACTCCATCTCCGGCACGATTATTGGGGGCAATGTGTCGGATTAGAGCACGAAATGAAGCTTCTTCTTGGGACGGTGCTGGTGTGCGATCAGCGTAAAGTGCTCGCGCATTAGGCTTTGGGATGTGGCGCTCCGCAAGGCTGAGAACTTCGACGATCTGTTTGATTCCGTTTGTCCGTGTAATACATATTGTGTCACCTGAGCAGATCTCCCGGTGCGGCTTCGCGCGATGGTTGTTGATATTAACTTTGCCACCTCTTATGGCGCGCTGAGCTTCGGAGCGAGTTCTGAATAGGCAGGCGACGTCGAGCCACACGTCAAGTCGCACTGCGACCGATTCAGTCGGGTGTGTAGGAGATTTGTGTGTCACTGGTCACGAAGTGGCAAGTATGCGTTCAACCTCGGTCCGGCTTTGCTGGACAATCTCGTCGAGGCGCTCGATCTGCCGACCACCAGCCTGAGCGAAATCAGGCCGGCCACCGCCACGGCCTCCGACGATGGGAGCTAAGGTTTTGACTAACTGTCCAGCATGAACACGGTCTATCAGGTCCCGTGTGACGGTTACGACAAGGGCCGCTTTTCCGTCTGTGTCTGCAGCGAGAACTACAATGCCGCTACCTAAGCGATCTCGGAGTTTATCGGCCAGCGTCCGAAGTGCATTTTGCTCTAGCCCTGAAACGCGCCTTGCGATGAGTTTAATTCCCTGAATATCAGTAGAGTCAAGCGTCTCGTTACTGCTGGCGCTATCGGTTCCGTTCGCCGTCTCTATACCGATTGCCACTTTGACTTTTAACTGTTCTATGTCTCGACTTAGGCGCTTGGCGTCAGTCTGCAGTTTCTTTACTGTAGAAACTGCATCCGCGGCTGTTGCGCCAAGCGTGTCAAGTATCTGCTTAAGAGTTGCATTGCGTTTTTGTACGAGGTGAAGTGCATGCTCTCCAGTTACCGCCTCGAGACGGCGAACGCCTGCTGCAACGCCTCCTTCGTGTGTTAGAACAAATGTGCCAATGTCTCCCGTCGATGTGCAATGTGTTCCTCCGCATAATTCCATTGAAAAATCATCCACATTGACGACTCGAACGATATCGCCGTATTTTTCACCGAACAGGGCCATCGCTCCGTCTGCAATGGCATCGTCGGTTGAGCGTTCCTGTGTGAGAACCGTTTGGTTGTCAATGATCCGGGTGTTTACGATCCGTTCAATTTCAGTGATCTGAGCGGACGTGATCGGCTCATGATGTGTCACATCAAACCTAAGTCTGTCAGGGGCCACAAGCGACCCGGCTTGCTTGACGTGCGCGCCAAGGACTTCTCGTAGTGCTGCGTGAAGGAGATGAGTTGCAGTGTGGTTTCGGCGTATTGCATTTCGCCTATTAACGTCGATCTCGACTAGGGCATTCGCACCCACACTGAGAGAAGACTCTGTTATTGAAAGCACATGCATCCGTGGCCAGTTTGGAACTGGCCTGACCACATTGCTGATGTTGCCTCGCCCTCCGTCTGTGGTCGTGAATGTGCCTATGTCAGAGACTTGGCCGCCTGCTTCAAGGTAAAATGGCGTTCTGTCGAGAATAGCGAAACCCTTTTCACCTGACTGGAGCATTGCGGTCGCTGTTCCGTCGGTTTGAAAGAGATGCTCAACCTTGGTATGGCTCTTAGTATCGGTATAACCGACGAAGGTGTCGGTCAGTGACGCTAGGTCGTCGTCTGTTCGTGGGCTGAAACGAGTTGTTTCTGTTGCCGTGAATTTCGTACTCGCTCTTGCTCTTGCCCGTTGTGCTTCCATGGCTTGGTCGAAGCCGTCTCGATCAACTTTTATTTGGCGAGATTCAGCGAGGTCTTCAATAAAGTCGAGTGGGAGACCAAATGTATCGTAGAGACGAAAAGCGTCTTTGCCAGACACGGTTCGTCCCCCGCGTTCTGATGCTACTAGCGTGTCTTCAAGACGCGGTAGCCCGTCGGTCAGTACTTTGTCGAACTGTTCTTCTTCGCGTCGAACCGTCTGAACGATGGCCGGTTGATTGGCGGTGAGCTCAGGATAGGCACTTCCCATTTCAAGAACGACGACGCTGATGAGTTCGTGAAGAAAGGGTTCTGTAAGCCCGAGCTTTTTGCCATGCCGCATGGCACGTCGCATGATTTTGCGGAGAACATATCCACGCCATTCATTTGAGGGTGTAACACCATCACCGACTAAGAGTGTCATGGCGCGAAGATGGTCTGCGATAACACGTAGTGACACATCAGTTGTGCTGTTGCTGTCGCGTCCCGTTAGTGGCTGGTACGAGACACCTGCACGCTTGCCAATTGCTCCAAGCAGTGGTGAAAAAAGATCTGTGTCGTAGTTTGAGAGTGTGTTTTGCAAGACAGCGACGATCCGCTCAAGTCC
>DTWD01000359.1 GCA_012963185.1 Acidobacteriota bacterium | reverse complement strand
CTGATAATCGCTCGGTCCGCAGGCCACCAGTGCCATCCCAGTTTATTGAATCCTTTTGCAATGACATTACCCGCTTCCCCATTCGGGAGAGGTGGCAGAGGTGGTTTCTTAGAAGGATACGCCGGGTCCCCCTCCAGACCGGAGACCCCATTGATGCGGTCATTGAGATTGTAGTATTCTTCAAGCTGCTGGTAGTCTATGGGCCAGTCATCTGCAACGCCATCCAGGCTTTTTGTTCTAAAATCAGAGGGATGGAAACGAGGATAAATTGCACTGAATGAAACAGTAGTACCACCTACGGCATTATACATAAAGGGTTGAACTGCTGATTCATCATCGTTGATCGGGTAATCCGCTTTCAGATTACGAGCGTTTGGACTGAATGAAAAATTAGTATTTTTCAGATCTGCTCGACCTTGTCGAATTTCCCAATCGCGAAAATTACTGGGATAATCCGCCTGTTTCATCCAGTCCCCCTGTTCCATGCACATGATCCGTGTGCCGGTATCCGCCAAACTCCAGGTAGCAGCGGCTCCAGAGGGTCCTGAACCAATCACTAAAAAGTCAACAATATCTTCTGTCATGATGATTACTGGTATATTTTTCGCTGCTTATTGCAGGCTTGCTTGAGCTGTCTCCTATTCATCCATTGGCCGAAGAGAGACCCACCCCCCTTTCGTCTCAGGATGACAAGCTTCTGCCCGAGCCTTCCCAACGGCTATGCTCAGACCGACATGTCTTTCCGGTTGTAGTTTTTCAAAAGGTGCTCGCGCGTGAAGCTGTTCCAGTGGATGGCATCCAGCTCATCGGCCAGTGGCTGATAGAGGTAGCGCGGTTCATGGGGAAAACGCTGGTGACGGGCATCGATGGCCAGGGCGATGATGCGGGAGCGTTCATGGATCCTCGCCTCGTCGTAGGGCTCGGCACCCCATCCCTTCACGCCCAGGAGGGAAGCCCGGCGGTGAAAGCCAAACTGGTAAGTCGCCCGCATGCCCGGTGAGGTGTTGGGAAAGGAGCCATGCAACACCTGGCGGTTGCAGATCGCCACATCGCCGGGGTTTCCCAGCATCGGTACGGCGTCCGGGAGACGGTCCGAACCTCCATTGGACTGGATCCGTGCGACGATATCGAGCTTGCCCTGCTGGTGTGTCCCTGGAACCACCCACAACGCATTCGTCGGATTGGTGGGGTAAAGCTGAGCCATGAAGTTGAAACCGTGGGTGCCCCGATCCAACTCGGGGTTGTCCCAATGGGTCGTGCCGTCCTGGTGCCACGCCGTCGACGCGCCTAAGCCGGGGTGCTTGACCCAGATGGTTTCGTTGAACGGTGCGAAATCCGGTCCGTTGATTTGCTCCACAACCGACAAGAGCTGGGGGTTGCCATAGAGCCGCAGGCAAGCATCCATCAACTGCAAGATACCCACGATTTGCAGCACGATTTCCTCCGGAGCATCGACAGGCGCTTCGAGTTCCGTCATCTTGCCCTCGTATCGCCACGTGCCCCCATAGGGATCGCTCAAGGGTTTGGCGAAGCGAAAGCTCGGCTGCTCAAATTCGGCACCAATCGCAGCTCGCCCTGCGGCGTCAGTCGAAGCAGTGCTCGATGTCGGTGCGCGTGCCAGCAGGCGTTCGAATTCCACGACCAGTTCGTCGAGTTCTTCGCCGCCTACAACCCCTTCGAAGACGTAGAAGCCCGTGCGCCAGTAGGCCTCGGTAATGTCCTCTCGCAGCATGCCATTGGCATCAAACTCGATGGGGCCCCGGTTGCCCAGTTCGTAAGCACGCCGTTCTCCCACTTCCAAATAATCATTTGTCATTCGTGTTCCTCTATCTGATAGGTGTTCAAGATTTTAAGGCAACGATATCAGTGGCATAAAAATAAAACAGGCGGCATCCTGCTGTAAGCAGCAAACTCAGGGAGCCTCAACTCCCAACCAGCAGGAGACCGCCATGAAAGAGCTTGGCATCCTCAAGCAGATGAAACAAACGCTCCAGAGCCTTTCTTT
>DTWD01000358.1 GCA_012963185.1 Acidobacteriota bacterium | reverse complement strand
TGGCTGGTGTGTGGGTCTGGGCCATGGAAGCAGAATCGACAATGTTAAGAGGCATCATTTTTTTACTTGGTTTCTCGCTGCTGTTGTCAGGCCAGGTGGTCTCGCTGGAAGCCCAGGAGGCGTCCGGGCAGCGGGTGCTTCTAGACCAGTACTGCATCGCGTGTCATAACGGGCGGATGCAGGCTGGGAATCTTGAACTCGATTCAGCTGATGTTGGCGATGTGGCATCTAGTCCGGCACTGTGGGAAAAAGTTGTTCGCAAACTCCGCGCGGGAGCCATGCCACCTTCGCCGCGCCCGAGACCTGATGCTACGACCTATGCGGGATTTATTGAGTGGCTTGAAACGGAGCTGGATGACGTCGCTGCGAACGCGCCGAATCCTGGCCGGACGGAAGCCTTTCACCGGTTAAATCGAGCTGAGTACGACAACGTCGTCCGTGACCTTCTTGGACTGGATGTAGATGTTGCCGAGCTGCTTCCGGCTGACGGCGGAAGTTACGGGTTTGACAATATTGCTGGCGTGCTTGGCATGTCGCCAACGCTACTGGAACGGTACTTATCGGCGGCCAAAAAAGTCAGTCGGCTTGCAGTGGGTAATCCCAATCTTCCGCCGACCGCTGTGTCGTTTCATTTGTCATCGGAACTTCCACAGGATGATCGGATTGAGGATCTACCATTCGGAAGTCGTGGGGGAGTTTCGATTCCCTTCAATTTCCCACTTGACGCTGAGTACACGGTGCGTCTGACACTTGGTCGGAACACCTTAGATACGTTAGCCGCCTTTGAAGTTCCTCACGAGCTTGATGTGAGTCTTGACGGGGAACATCTTCAAACATTTGTCGTTGGTGAACCGCCGCCGGAAGGTTTCGATCGGTCAAGTGATGAGTATCGTGACTGGCGCGCACGTCAGGGTCGTGCTGATGAGGATTGGTTTATACGCGTTCCGGTGCGTGCTGGTCCTCGCACGCTGCGGGTTGCCTTCAGGAAGATAACGTCTGCCTACCCGGAAACGCTTCGGCAACCGTACTTGCGTCCGTACACGAACAATACAGGTGGAGATACACGGTATCAGCCGCACATCAGTAGTGTCGTCGTGACGGGACCATATGAGGCCAGCGGGTCACCTCCAGTAGACGAAACGCCTAGTAGAGCAAAGATATTTAGTTGTCGACCAGCCGCCGGTGAGCAGGAGGTGGAGCTTGCGTGTGCGCGAGAGATTTTGTCGACGCTAGCGCGGCGTGGCTACCGTCGGCCGGTAGAGAAACGCGACCTTGACGTTCTGGTTGCGTTTTACGAGGACGGCAGAGCGGAGGGAGGCTTCGAGGCGGGTATTGAGCTGGCGCTCCGACGGTTGTTGGCAAGTCCAGAATTTCTCTTCCGCGTCGTGCGGGATCCCGAGGGTGTTGCGTCTGGTACGGACTATAGTCTGACCGATCTGGAAATGGCCTCACGGTTGTCATTCTTCTTGTGGAGCAGTATTCCGGATGATGAGTTGTTGGATGAGGCGGTTGCTGGGAGACTGAGTGAACCCGCAGTACTAGAAGCCCAGGTTTTACGAATGCTGGCTGATGAACGTGCAGACGCACTGTTCGAGAATTTTGCAGGTCAGTGGCTTTACCTCAGAAATATTCCGGCGCTGCTTCCTGACGAGAACCGGTTCCCTGATTTCGGTGAAGGCTTGCGGCTTGCAATGAAGCGGGAAACAGAAATGCTTTTCGAAAGCGTGATGCGCGAAGACTTGAGTGTGTTGGAGTTCCTGAACGCTGATCACACGTTTATTAATGAGCGGCTGGCGAGACATTATGGAATCCCAAATGTGAACGGCAGTCACTTCCGACGTGTCACACTTCCTGATGAAACTCGACGTGGGTTGCTGGGGCATGGGAGCATTCTGGCGGCTACGGCCTATCCAACTCGGACGTCACCGGTTCTTCGCGGAAAATGGATTCTTGAGAACTTGCTTGGCACGCCCCCGCCATTGCCGCCACCCGATGTGCCATCTTTAGAAGAAACAGCAGGTGACGGGCGGTCCCTTTCAATGCGTGAAGCAATGGAACAACACAGGGCGAACCCCGTGTGTTCAAGTTGCCATAAACTTATGGACCCGCCAGGTTTTGCGATGGAGCAGTTTGACGCAGTAGGGAAATACCGCACGCACAATGAAGCGAACAAACCGATTGATGCGTCGGGTGTTCTACCTGATGGTACGGAATTTGATGGTGTCGCCGGACTCCGGGACGCGTTGCTTCAGCGGCCGGGTCTATTCGTAACGACTTTGACGGAAAAATTGATGACTTATGCGTTGGGTCGCGGTATTGAACACTACGATGCGCCGGCGATTCGAGCCATCACGCGCGAAGCTGAACTCCAAGACTCGCGGTTTTCATCCATTATTCTAGGTATCGTAAAAAGCTTGCCCTTCCAGATGAGGAGAGCTGCATCATGATCATAAAAAAAATAGCACTTCCGAGACGGACATTTCTGCGTGGCGTGGGGGCCACAGTGGCACTACCGCTTCTTGATGCGATGGTGCCGGCGCTGTCAGCTATATCAAAGACTGCCGCTGCACCCGTAAAGCGACTTGGCTACATCTATCTGCCAAACGGGGCCGTGATGCAGTCGTGGACGCCGAAGGGGGAGGCGACTGACCTGACATTGTCTCCGACTCTGAGTCCGCTGGCTCCGTACCTTGACCAGACGGTTGTTTATACGCGATTGGCCCACGGTCAGGCCGAGCCGTTGGGTGATGGTAATGGTGAGCACTCGAGGGCGAGTTCTGTCTGGTTGAATGGCGTGCACCCGAAACATACAGAGGGAGCCGATGTTGAGGCCGGTGTGACCGCAGACCAAATTGCAGCAGCCACAATTGGTGCAGATACTCCGCTTCCGTCATTGGAGTTGGCGATCGATCTTGATTTCCTAGTCGGGAATTGTGAAAACGGATACAGCTGCGTCTACATGAACACCGTTGCGTGGCGCACTGCGACAACGCCATTGCCGATGGAAAACAATCCACGCGTAGTTTTTGAGCGACTTTTCGGGGATGGTGGTACACGTGACGAGCGACTCGCCGAATTGCGTAAGGACCGGAGTATTCTCGACTCGGTAACAACTGACTTGGCTCATCTTGAACGGGATTTAGGTAAAGCTGACCAGCGCAGGCTTGAGCAATATCTTGATGCCGTCAGAGCGGTCGAACGACGCATCCAGTTGTCAGAGGCGCAAGGTGCGGATGCGACGCTACCGGATG
>DTWD01000357.1 GCA_012963185.1 Acidobacteriota bacterium | reverse complement strand
TCAACGACGAATTCGGCACCACCATCGTCCTCATCGAACACGACATGGGTGTGGTGATGGACATCTCGGATCGAGTGATGGTCTTGGACTACGGACGCAAAATCGCAGACGGTTCCCCCGATGAAATCCGGCAAAATCAAAGCGTCATTGATGCCTACCTAGGAGTGACCCACTAAGGTGAATTTTGGATCGCGGAACATAATGAGGATTAAATAGTTATGATGATGGAGTTGGTTTTCGCCATCGAAGTCCTGATTGCCGGGCTGTTATCGGGCGTGATGTACTCACTGGTGGCTTTGGGTTTTGTTTTGATTTTCAAAGCATCGGGGGTCTTTAATTTTGCCCAGGGCGCTATGGTTTTGTTCGCTGCGCTCACGTTTGTTCGGATTCTCGAGATGGGTGTGAATTTCTGGCTCGCCATCGCAATTTCATCGGTGGTCATGGTCGTGATGGCGGTTGTCATTGAGCGGGTAATGCTACGGCCGTTGGTGGGTCAGCCAGTGATTATCCTGTTCATGGCGACGATCGGTCTTAATTATTTTCTCGAAGGCTTGGCGCAGGGTATCTGGGACGCAGAGGTCCACGGTTTGGAAATCGGTATACCGGACGTACCCTGGGAGGCGGTAATGGAGTCGACAGGAATTTTAATCAGTTTGTTTGACGTCTGGTCTGCTGTAATCTGCGGGGTATTGGTGTTTCTGCTTGCATTTTTCTTTCAAAAGGGTCGGATTGGCCGTGCCCTTCGTGCGGTGGCAGACGATAATCAGGCGGCCATGTCTGTTGGAATCCCGCTACAACTAATCTGGGCAATCGTCTGGGCGGCTGCGGGCATGGTGGCGCTGGTGGCGGGCATATTGTGGGGCCAGCGGTTAGGTGTTCAGTTCAGTATCTCGCTGGTTGCGCTGAAAGCTTTACCCGTGTTGATACTGGGCGGTTTCAACTCGATGGCGGGGGCCATCATCGGTGGTTTGATCATTGGAGCGAGCGAGAAGCTGGCAGAGGTTTACCTCGGTCCGATCATCGGTGGGGGGCTGGAATCCTGGGCTGCGTACTTTATTGCGATGCTGTTCCTGATTTTCCGGCCGCATGGCCTTTTCGGCGAAGAGATTATCGAGCGGGTATAAATCCATGATCTATCGAGAAACGGGTCAGTTCAAAACCAGCTACAAGAAAGACATGGCGATTTTTCCGATTCGCCAAGACCGCTGGGGTCTGGTTGTAGTACTGGTGTTTGCGGTTGTCGGAGTGCCTTTAGTCGCCAGCGACCATGTGGTCGCCGGCTACCTGATACCGTTTTTGATCTGGGTCATCGCAGCGATTGGCCTCAATATCCTGACGGGTTACACCGGCCAGTTGTCTCTGGGGCATGGTGCGTTCATGATGGTGGGAGCGTATGCCGCCTATAACTTGGCAGTCCGGGTTCCCGAGTTGCCGATTCTGCTGGTCTTTATCGCGTCGGGATTGATTGCTGCGGTTTTCGGCATTCTCGTCGGCAGTCCGAGCTTACGTATCAAGGGTTTTTATCTTGCGGTGGCGACACTTGCAGCCCAGTTTTTCGTCGAGTGGGTATTTGGAACGTTCTCATGGTTCACGGGTGGCACGATGAGCATGGTACTCGATACTCCACCCATGACCATCTTTGGTTATAGGATCAAATCTGCCTTGGACAATTACTATCTGGTTCTTGGATTCGTGATGGTCATGACACTGCTGGCCAAGAACCTCGTGCGAAGCGAAATCGGGCGTGCCTGGATGGCCATCCGGGACATGGACGTCGCCGCCGAGGTCATCGGCATCCGACCTTTGCACACCAAGCTTTCGGCCTTTGCGGTCAGTTCATTTTTTGCTGGCGTCGCAGGTGCACTGTATGGATTTTGCTACGTCAAGTCCGTGGATTTCACGGCATTCGATTTATTCGTCTCACTGAGAGTCCTTTTCATGATCATCATTGGTGGCCTAGGGAGCATCCTTGGAAGTTACCTTGGCGCGGCCTTCATTGTGATCCTGCCGATTCTAATCAACACTTGGGGATCTCAGTTTTCCGAAACCGTGCCAGCGGATCTGATTAGTAACGTTGAGCACATGATCTTCGGTGGCCTGATCATTTTTTTCCTGATCGTGGAACCCCACGGACTGGCGCGTCTCTGGCAGATCACCAAGGAGAAACTGCGGCTCTGGCCGTTTCCGTATTAACCTCTGCCTGCTGGCAGTGGAGAGCGAGGAGGCAGTAACGCCTCTCCGATTCCCATGCTTTGGTGTGGGAAACCTTGTCTTGCCTGTTTCGGCAGGCTTGATATACCAAGTATCCTCCCTACTCCCCCGATTTCCGGAAGGAGGAGGGGAGGAAACCCAAAACCCTCAATGAAGGAGGAGATATGCAATTGCATAAATGGCTGATCGCCCTGCTGGGGACGGTGGTGTTCATGATCGGCAGCGTGGTGCCGAGCATGGCAGCGGAAGAAGCGGACCCAACCAAGGAGCAGTTTATCCCAATGCTGACCTATCTGACCGGCCCGTTCGCTGCCGGGGGCTCGGGCAACTCGGGAGGCACAATAGACTATTTCAACCTTCTTAACATGCGAGATGGTGGAATAAATGGCATTAAGCTGACTTGGGAGGTGTGTGACTTCGGCTACAACACCGAGCGCGGCGTAGAGTGTTACGAGCGTCTGAAGGGCAAGGGGCTGAAGGGGGCACCGATGGTTCAACCGTTCTCGACTGGTGTCACCTACGCGCTTCTGGAGCGAACGGCTGTGGATAAGATTCCCATGATGATGATCGGCTACGGCGATACCCGGACGACCGATGGTAGTGTCTTCCCCTACGCCTTCCCAGTTGTGACCAACTACTGGAACCAGAGCACCGCAAAGTTAAGGTTCATTGCTCAGAGGGAAGGTGGTATGGACAAACTCAAGGGCATGAAGATCGTCAACCTGCACCTCAAGCACCCATACGGCAACGAGACTCTCCCCGTCTGGGCCCGGATGGCCGAGATGTATGGTTTCGAGCTCACGAACATAGCGGTACCTTGGCCAGGCATTGACCAGAAGTCGTTGTGGCTGCGGATTCGCAAGATCCAGCCGGATTATGTGATCAACCGGAACTGGGGTGTGTCTTGCACCGTGCCGTTGCGTGAAGCGGCCCGCATTGGTTTTCCACGGGATCACATCATCGGCGTCTGGTGGTGCGGATCGGAAGAAGACGTGATCCCAGCTGGTAAAGCGGCAACGGGTTACATCACGACCAACTTCCATGCCGTGGGCCGCGATATTCCGGTGATTCAAGAGATATTTGACGTTGTCTACGGTGCTATGAAGGGTAACCTCAGTGCGGCTCGCGTGGGCAGCGTGTACTACAACCGGGGTGTGGCGAGCGCCATAATTATGACTGAAACCATACGCTTAGCGCAAAAACAGTTCGGTATTGGGCCGATTGGCGGCGAAGAGATGCAGTGGGCATTTGAGCACCTCAACATCACGCCAGAACGCATCGCGGAGTTGGGTGCTACCGGCTTGGCGCCACCTCTGAAGTTGTCCTGTGCGGACCACGAGGGCGGCGGTTGGGTGATGTTCCAGCAGTGGGACGGCAACAAGTGGGTCAAACTCGGCGACCCGATCGAACCGATGCATGACCTCACGTCTTCCATGATCAAAGAAGCCGCCGCTAAGTACGCCGCGGAGAAGGGCATCACACCTCGTGACTGCTCGAAGGAGAGCTGACGGACGACCAAGTCTGACAACTCTTAATGGTAGTGGTTGCCTTGTAGAAATGCCGTGACCCAGTCCCCGTTCGTGCTGAGCTTGTCGAAGCATGGACGGGGTTCGCCCTTCGACAAGCTCAG
>DTWD01000356.1 GCA_012963185.1 Acidobacteriota bacterium | reverse complement strand
TACGGCTGTTGGTGCCCCAAAACTTGTTCCCCGTTGTGCAGCTTGTCGCAGTATTTTTGTGAGGCCAGGCGGCGCGTGCCCATGGATTAATGGTCCCCACGACATCACATAGTCGATGTAAGACCGGCCATCGACATCCCACAGGCGTGAACCTCGCGCGCGATCAATAAATGGCGGTGTGCCACCGACAGAGCCGAAAGCCCGGACCGGACTGTTAACGCCACCGGGGATGACACGTTGTGCTTGTGCGTACAAACGAGCAGATGCAGTTCGTGGCATTACCTCGTACGATATCACTGCTAGCCTAGAACTGGCTGCGGGTGTATGAGATTGTTACGTGTGGTATGAAAAGAGCTCAACCAGTGGATAAACAGTGTGATGTATGTCGTTCTTCTGATGCGATGGTGCCTTTGGTGGAAGTCGGTCTCGTTGGGGTTGGTCCGGTATGGATCCATCAGTGCGAGATATGCGGATTTCGCCAGATTCGCCCACGCTTAGAGGTTTCGGACCTTGACGCTTTATATGGTGGTGATTATTTCGACACAGACGCGCCACACGGTTTTCGTAATTATGCTCGTCAAAAACAACGGTATGAGCGAGACGCGTTCTTTTTTGCGAAAGAGCTTAATGCACTCAAACCCTCGGGGCGTTTACTGGAGATTGGAAGTGCTTTGGGGTTTTTTTTGGGCGCGGTAAGTCAACAAACAAGATGGCTAGTTGAAGGCGTTGAGGTGTCGGCATTTGGTGCATGGTACGCACGCGATCGGTTCAATGTGACCGTACATCAGGGGACACTCGAGGAGGCGGATCTTTCATCGGAATCTTTTGACTACGTTCTTCAAAAAGACCTCCTTGAGCATGTTCTTCAGCCGAGACAACATCTTGAACAAACTTGGCGGATCATGCGTCCGAAAGCCCGCATGCGTTTAATTACGCCGAACGGAGAGGCGGATATTAGGCCACTCGAGCGTGTATCGATGTCCTCCACAGAGGTGCCTGTGCTTGGACAGGGGCACCTGTCGTTTTTTTCCCGGTCGCAATTACTTCGACTTCTTAGGGAGGCGGGGTTCCGTGTTCTTCACTTTCGCAATATCGGTCTTAGGCGGGGGATACGAGCTCTTGGGTTCCTGCCATGGTCGAAGCAGGTCATACCGTGCGCGCCGCGGGAAAGTTTGGTTCAAGCCGGCAAGGCAAATAAGGGTAGCAGGCTGGCTAGTGTGGACGATCACCAACGACGAGCTGACCGTATCGACGCCGAGATCATCAGAAGCGACAGTTATCTTCGTCGTTGGCGCGGTTATTACTACTATCGCCATCTAATGAAGCGCTTCGAAGCGTTCCCGGCTGCGGTAACGATTGGGCAAGATTTTGATGTTGTGATCGAAAAGATCGATAAAAGTTAAATGTGACAAAATAAAATAGATGGGTTTGCTGACGTTCAGGAGAGACTGATGGTACGGTTGATAAGACAAAGAGTAGCTTTTTCTGTTGTGGTTGTAGGTGTGTCTGGACTAGCAGGTAGTCTGCTCGCCCAAGAGCGTTCGATTTCGGACGGTGTCTATACGACTGAACAGGCGGCGCGCGGTAAGCGAGAGTACACGCAACAGTGTGCAACATGTCATTCGACCAATCTTCGTGGCGGAGAAATGGCGCCCGGTCTTGTGGGACAAACGTTTATCAGTGGTTGGAGCGGCGAGACTCTATGGAACTTTGCTGATTTCACCAATGTGACGATGCCGCAGGATGCTCCTGGGAATCTATCGACCCAAGGGCTTAATGACGTCATTGCCTTCATTCTTTCGTCAAATGATTATCCTGCCGGGGATGATGAACTCTCACTTGACCTTGAAAATGAAGGTGACCCCATCATGATCGACTAAACGATCCAGGTCTTTTCTGATGCTGGTTGATTGTTGAATCAACGTACGTGTTATCGGCTATTTTCTCGTTCTAACTCTCTGGCGAGGGCGAGGTTTTCTCGAGCCTGAGGGTGACTGGGGTCTCTGGCGAGGGTTTGCTCAAACAATTCAATCGCTTCGGTGAACTCACCTGACATGGCTAGCGCACTACCGAGGTTATTAAGGGCTTCGGTAGATTCGGGTTGAAGTCGAACGGTGTCACGATAGTGCCTAATTGCGTCGCTGAGGGCACCTTGCTGTTGGTACGCATACCCGAGGTTGGCATGAGCTTCGGCATGGTTGGGCTCTAGTCGTAACGTATCCTGATACTGTCGAATCGCCTCGTCACTCTGCCCGAGAGTCAAAAGTGTATTGCCGTAGTTGTAATGTGCGTCGGCAAAGTCTGGGTCAAGACTTATGGCTTCTCGAAACTGAGAGACAGCATCTTCCGTGCGCCCCTGTGCTTCGAGCACGGCGCCAAGATTATTTCTCATTGGTGCGTGTGTTGGGTCGACAGTAAGTCCAGTTTCGTACTGCGTTACGGCTGAACTTAGTCGATTTTGTTCCCAGAGCACATTGCCAAGACCGTAGTAATTCCAAGGGTTGTCTGGTCGCTTTTGCAGTGCATCACGGTAGAGAGATTCCCGGAGTTGGACGAGGTCATCCGTACTTTTCGGTCTGACTTGCAATTGCAGGTGAGCCATTTCGTCGGAGGAACGATTACCGGCTCTCACACGAATCGGAGGTGCGCTTGGATTCCGTGGATTGTCCGCTGAGTTGTCATAGGTAAATCGCATAGAGACGGTAGTTCCCCGTGGGAGTGTGTACGGCTCAGCGACACGATAGACATCCTGCCAGTTGAAGTCCCATTCGTCGATCCGGAGCAACCACCGTTCCGTGCCGTCTGGAAGAGTGGCTTTCGCTTCCATTGAAGACGCAATGTAGTGAGCGTGTGGATATACGGCATAGATTTCAACGTCAATGGGAAGCGTAATAGCGTCGGTTACCACGAAGTTGCTATCTCCTGGAGGAATATCCAGCAGGTGATCGGCATCGAGACGAAGGAGATGTAAAGGAGGGCCATTTGGTGGTTCGTCAGCAAAATGAAAAGCGGCAATTGGGGTA
Source organism: Acidobacteriota bacterium (assembly GCA_012963185.1). The sequence goes on along the minus strand of DTWD01000356.1, from coordinate 14,386 downwards.
ATCGTTTCCGGTCGGCCGGACGGAAGCATGTGGAGTTGCAACACAAAATCGGTCCCAGGGTCGAGGCGCCATGCCAATCCGTCTCGTCCTGGATTTGGAGCCATGCCAGGTGTCCAGCCCATTAAGTGTCCGTCGGGCATGAATGCTTGGCCCATTTCCATCCCACTGAAGCCCGGTTGGTCCGCTTGTTCTGTTTCAGCGGCTTCAAGACGCCTTGACGATGTTGTGTCATCGACTGCCATAATCGCGTGATGAACGAATTGAGGGTTTCCTGGACGCAATTCAACCGCTTTGACCCAACGACGCTCGGAGACTGGAATGGGTATAACAAGGTTGCGAAAAATATCAATTCCCTCTGCCGGAAGCGTGTACGAACTTGGTAGACTGACGACGAGGTCTGGGTCTCCGAGTTTCCAGCCGTCATTAAAGCTTGGTAGAGCAGGGAGTGCTTCTTGGGTTCCCTCAAGTGTTCCGCTTTCTATCCATTCCGAGAGAATTTCAATTTGCCCTGATGTAAGCGATCGTTCGCCGATGAAGTCGCCGAAACCGGGTTCGGGTAGCCACGGTGGCATGAAACCACTGGTCGTTACTTCCACGATTTGGCGGGCACGGCGCGAGACATCCTCGTAACTGATGAGACTAAAGGGACCTGAACCTCCGGAACGGTGGCAGGGTGTGCACTGGCTATAGATGATCGGCGCTATATCGCGCGTGAATGTGACCACGTGCTCATTAGAGTCGACATCGGCTTCTGTTGAAGGTGGGGGTGTGGTTGATTCACTACACGATCCGGTTATGACGCATATAGCAACGATGACAACGCGCTGACATCCTAGGTCCATGTATCGAACCTATACCAGTAGTCGAGCCGCTTCCCGCGCGTAGTAGGTAACGAGAATGTCAGCCCCCGCGCGTTTGATGCTGGTCAAGGCTTCAAGCATTGCGCGTGATTCGTCAATCCAACCATTCAGCGCAGCCGCTTTGAGCATTGAGTACTCGCCGCTGACGTGGTAAGCCGCGGTCGGACAGCGAAATTCTGACTTTACACGGGCGATAACGTCAAGATAGTGGAGTGCTGGTTTAACCATTACGATGTCAGCGCCCTCTTCGAGATCGAGCTCGACTTCACGCAGCGCCTCATCTACGTTAGCAGGGTCCATTTGATGTGTGCGTCTGTCCCCGAATGCGGGTGTCGAATCTGCAGCATCACGAAATGGTCCGTAGTAGGCCGAGCAGTACTTCGCAGCGTACGCCATGATACCGACATCATCGAACTGATTGATGTCGAGGGCATCTCGAATTGCCCCGATACGTCCGTCCATCATGTCTGAAGGTGCAACGAGATCGGCTCCAGCTTCCGCATGAGACACAGCCACACTAGTGAGGCGGTTGACGGTTGCGTCATTAACAATGTTGGTGCCGTCGATAATTCCGCAGTGTCCATGCGACGTGTATTCGCATAGACAGACATCCGTGATTACGAGAAGCCCTGGTATTTCTTTTTTGATTGCGCGTATAGCCGATTGGACAGGAGCGGTACTGTTGTCCGCCGCGCTACCAGTGCTGTCTTTTGATTCGGGAAGACCAAACAGTAAGACTCCTCGGACGCCCTCTGTCGCTGCTGCTGTGGCTTCGACCACCACCTGATCCACAGACAACTGGAACACTCCAGGCATCGATGGAACTTCTTGGCGGACATCGGAGCCCGGGCAAGCAAACAGTGGATAGATCAAGTCTTCTGGTGAAAGTTTCGTTTCGCGAACGACATCCCGAATGGCGGGGGAACGGCGCAAGCGCCGTGGACGGCGTCTGAGAAATAAGTTATTTGAGGCTGCAGTTTCGGCTGCAGTCGGATTCTTCGATGTCATAGGTGTTCGTTAAGTTTCTTAGTCCTGAGTTTAGCCCAGACACACAGACCTATCTGTACGTCGGGTCCGTTATCTTAAAGTAGGCTGCGATTGCTTCGACAAGTGCAGAAACTGTGTGCTTTTTTGGCACAATAGCTACGTTCATGCCGAGAGACCGTGCGGCATCTGCAGTGACTGGTCCGATTGCGGCAATGAGCGTATGGGTTACTAGTTCAGTTACTGAGCCCCCCCCCATCATTGCTACGAAGTTTCGCACGGTCGAGGCACTAGTAAAAGTTATGACATCGATCTGTTTTTCGATCAGCATTGTATGAACGTCGTGGCGTTTACTTTGAACGGGAATGGTGCGGTACGCAATAACATCATGCACATCAGCACCCGCATGGCGCAGTGCGTCTGGAAGGTTCGTGCCGGCTAAATCGGCACGTGGTAGCAAGACGCGGGTTCCGCGCACGTACTCGGCAAGGAGTTCCGCGACGGCCTCACTGCGATGTTCCTTGGGCACGGCACTGACGGATAGTTGATAGTCGGTAAGTTTTGCGGCTGTCGCCGGGCCAACGGCACAAAATCGAATGTGTTTGAGAGACTGAATATCATTTTCGAGCGCAATAAATCGCTCCATGAAAGCTTCTACACCTTTTGTGGATGTAAATACAATCCAATCGAATGTGTTAGCGCTATTGCACGCGTCATCGAGTGCCTTTCTGTTAGTCGGTGGGGCAAACTGAATTGTCGGCACTTCAATGGTTTTCGCTCCCATGGCGTTCAATAAGCCGACGAATTCAGTCGATTGCTCGCGGGGTCTAGTTACGGCGACGCACTTGCCGGACAGTGGCTTGGTGTCAAAGTTCATTCGGCCATTGAACGCGCGGCGCTAAGTATCGATTCCGCACCGTGTTTGAGTAGTAACGAGGCTACCTCACGACCCACGTTCGATGCATCCGCAAAACTGCCATGCGCTTCTTGATTAATTAGCGTTTTCCCATCTGGTGAGGCTACTACTCCTCGTACGATGAGCTGATCGTCAGAAGGCGTGGCTATTGCCCCGAGAGGCACTTGGCAATCTGCCCCGAGTGCGGTGACGAGTGCCCGTTCGGCTGCAAGAGCTGCGGTTGTTTCTGGATCAGCTATAGAGGCAAGTAGTTCGTCTGTTTCTGCGTCATTGTTTCGGTATTCGCCGACGACAATACCTTGGCCTGGCGCAGGCACACAAAGCTCGGATGGAATCCTGGCCGTTATGCGATTCGCTAAATTGAGTCTGAGTAGTCCCGCGGTTGCTAGAACGAGTAGGTCGAAATTACCGTCGTCCAGTTTGCGGAGGCGAGTGCCAACATTACCGCGCACAGAAGATATGTTGATACCAGGGAACGCATGCTTCAGTTGAGCAGTTCGGCGAATACTGCCCGTGCCGATTCGGAGCGGGCTCTTACTACTGCCGAGGATTGAGATTGCCGTGACCTGAGATACATCCAGTTGATTCGATTGACTGGCTACAATGGCATCACGAGGGTCCTCTCGGGGTAATGCCGCACATATGGAGAGTCCCGGCAATCGTTCCGAGGGTAAATCTTTAGCGCTGTGCACCGCAAGGTCGATACGATCTTCAACGAGCGCTTCCTCGATTTCCTTAACAAACAATCTTTTTCCGCCAATTTTTGACAGGCTTGCGTTGGAGAGTCGGTCGCCACTTGTTCGAATCGTAATGAGCTTGGTCGGCGGCCCGCCGTTCTTGGCGATCGCAGCTGCCACATGTTTTGCTTGCCACAAGGCGAGCGGGCTTCCGCGAGTGCCTATCCGAAGGCTTGTCACCGTTGCTTCACCGCAGGAGACGGCGGTCTGATGTTTGTGGTTTTGGGAGAGTCATTGTTGCTCTTGTGCCGTGCGTCTGCCGGTGTTTGGTCGGTTAGTTTGAAGAGGCGGACCAGCGTGTCGGTATCCGCGGCAATTTCTCGTTCGTCACTCGCGGCTTTTAGCTGTTCTGTTGGGGTTGACAAAAGTTTCTCGACAAGCAGGCGAGTGATTTCTTCCACGCGAGATTTAGCATCAGGTGACAGCCCAGAGAGTTTTGGGGCAAGGCGTTTAAGTTCACTTTGGCGTGTCTGTTCAAATCGCTGTCGCAATGCCAGAACAGTTGGAATGGCACCTCTCGATCGTAGCCATGCCATAAACCCATCGACTTCTTCATGGACCATTAATTCAGCCCGGTCGATTTGTGCTTGTCGTCGCGCAAGATTGTCGCGAACGATGGTCTGCAAATCGTCAATGTTGTAAAGAAAGACCTGCTCGACTTCACCAGCTGTCGGTTCGACGTCTCGAGGCACTCCAATGTCAATTATGAAAAGTGGCCGATTTCGGCGCGATTTCATTGCCTTCAGTACGTGTTCGCGCGTCAATAAACGTTTCGATGAGCCCGTTGCCGTAACGACTATATCGGTGGATTCAAGTTCTTCAGTAACGGTTTCCCAGGGCACGGCCGTTCCATTAACCTTCGCAGCAAGGGCTGCGGCCCGTGCTGGCGTTCGGTTTGCTACGCTGATTTGGCCTACTGATTGAGACTGAAGGTGGGTTGTCGTCAGTTCGGCCATTTCGCCAGCACCGACTACCAAGGCTTTGAGTTGTCCGAGGTCGCCAAAGATCTTTCGAGCGAGTGATATCGCTGCGTAGCTAACCGAAACAGCGCCTTCTCCAAGACCGGTTTCAGTTCGTACGCGTTTTCCGACTCCGAACGAGCAGTGAAATAGACGATTGAGTGCGGCACCAGTAAAGTCACGGTCCGATGCTATTTGGAAGGCTTCCTTTACCTGTCCAGCTATTTGGGGTTCTCCGACGACGAGTGAATCAAGTCCAGAGACCACTCGAAAGAGGTGACGAGCCACGTCTTGGCTGGTGCGTTTGTATAGATAGGGGACTAGCTCAGGTTCTGGAACATCGTGGAACGAACTCATGAACGCGGCCAGTGCTTCCTGTGCGGCATCTGGTGCGCCACAGGCCGCGTAGATCTCGGACCGGTTACAGGTGGACAATACGACGCACTCGGAGATTTCCTCGAGGCTTTCTAGTTCCTCGAGAGCTTCAGGGATACCGCGCCGAGAGAAGTCGACCCGTTCACGGAGGTCAACGGGAGCGTTGTGATGGCTCGCCCCAAGCAAAAATAGCTGCATTAATAAAAATTGTGACTCCGAGTCACAAAATAGCCAATAGGCACGAAGTTAAGCAGCAGGATGCCAAAACCAATGGCGGATAGCCATGCGGCACGTTGTCCGCTCCACCCAACGGTGCGGCGCGCGTAGAGCGAAAACGTATAGATGAGCCAACATAGAACAACGATAAAGATTTTAGGATCCAATATTGACATGGCTTGAACACGAGGATCAGCGGCATTTGGTCTGACCTCAAGTAGCCAAACAGCACCAACGGCAAGTCCGACGGTTAGAAAGATCCAGCCGAACGTGACTGCGCGGCTGTTCATCACGTCTAGGACTTGAAGCGATGGCAGACGAGCGTAAAAAACGCCAAGATGCTTCCCTTTGAGTTCTTTAAATAAAAGAACGTAAGTAATGCTGATTACACAGGCCAGAGCAAAACTAGCGTAGGCAACGAGCAGTGACGACACATGAAGTTCAAACCATCGGCTTTCCAATACTGGAGGTCGCGTTGCAACCTGATTGGTGATGGCAGGGATTAGCTGCAAGATGACCATAAGAGGAACGATAAATATGCCCATCGCCCGTTCGTCGGTCGTCATTTCTGTGTATAGATAAGCGAGGGCGAGTAGCCATACAAATGCAGATATGGCCCCGGTAGTACCTACTAGTGGAATGTGTCCGACCTGCATCGTTTGCATGCCGATGACGAATGTATGCACGAGTACTCCGAAGACAAGGCTCACGGTTGCGATTCGTCCAGACATTGGGTTCCGAGCGCCAAAATGCACCGCATATGCAGTACCAGAAACAAGATAAAGCGCCAAAGGAATTGCGTTCATAAATAAATACTCGTTTCCTACGAATAGATAAAAATAACTTCTAGTTTTTCGGTGCGTAATAGCCTTGTTTCGCGCGTGCCTCGACCGATTCACGGTCTACGCGGACGACGATGCGTCGCCATTGTCCGTTCCGAAGAGGATTTCCAGAAATGTAGCCGACAGAGTACTGACTTGACAGCTCGTCTGATATTTCTTGATAAATTTTTGGCAGTTCATCAACTTCATTCGGGAAAAATGCACGCCCGCCAGTTTCTTGTGCGAGTTGGCGCAGCACGAAATCGGCTTCACGGAATCCGACACGAGAACGAGAGTCATCAGATTGAAGGCCAATAGAGTAGATTGCCGTTTCTGACCGCTTCGCCTGCTCTAGCACCTCATCAAAGGTCACGAGGCTTGACGTATCTTCTCCATCGGAGAGCACGATAATGGCTTCTCGCCTCACGTCTGCGCGCCGAAGTGGTGCTTTTGATAGTTCGCGCAGAGAGATGTAGATGGCGTTGTAAAGGGACGTTGACCCACCAGCGGATGTCTGCTGAATAGCCTGTTCAAGTTCTACAGCATCATTCGTAAAAGTCTGCAGGATATTCACCCGACTGTCGAAATCGACAATTTCTACAAGGTCTTCTGGACGTAACCGCTGCGAGAAGCCAATAGCAGCTTCCTGAGCGGTAGCCAGTTTTTCATCCATACTGGCACTAGTGTCTATAAGCATCGCTAAAGCGATTGGAAGCTGTGTTTTTGTAAAGAAAGTAACGTTCTGCTGGACGCCGTCTTCATAGACTTGGAAATTAGTTTGGTCCAAATTGGTGATGAATCGCCCGTCAAGGTCACTAACAGTAACGTTCAATGAGACAACATCAACACCTGCGCGAAACGCTGGTGTCGGTTGATCTTGCGGCTGTTGTGCAGAAAGAGTTCCATCACAAATGATGACCAATGCCGACAACAGGACGAGGTAACTCCGCACCTATTCCAACCTCAGTGGTGTTCCACGAGCGGTCAGTTCCTGCCTGTTCATACGTACTGTAATTGTCTCCGGAGGAACGAGCGTATCGGGGCGTGAGTACACAACAAGATATTGGTTAAGTAGCTCACTGACGATGTCTTGCATTGCGTCATTAATGGCGAGACTGGTCAAGAGATCACGATGTCGGCCGCCGCTATTGCGAGGGCCTCGTTCAAGTAGGAGGTCCCGCTCGAAGTCTTGGTTTCGTAACTCCAGTGTGGAGATGTTTGGAGTCGCGGAGAAGGCATTTCGACCAACCCGAAGTGACAGTGTGTAGATGGCCGCACCGCTTTCCTCGATCGTGTCAATTACTCGACGAGCACTGGTATAGCTGTAGTCGATTCCCTCAGTGGTGAGAACGACGATAAGCGGACGAGAGGCATTTTGCCTGGAGAAACCTTCAGCAGTCTGATCTAGCGCGTCAAGCATGTAGGCGGCCTGGTCAGGTAACGCGAACAGATTACCAATTCCGTCGGTGAGACGGCTGGTTTCACGGGTTAAAGCGACCTGAATGCGTGGTGGGCCACCGAAGGTAATTATGGAGATTTGGTTACCTTCTGACATTTGTTCGACGAACGCTGTTAAGCCATTCCTGAATTCTACGAGAGACCGGGTTGCGGCTTGACTAGTGTCGACTAGCAGAGCAATTTGTCGTCCTGCGCCTGCCTGGCTGACGCTAAGGATTTCGCGTGAGTTTCCGTCCTCATCGATAGAAAAATCAGATATTCCGAGTCCTCCTACCGGAGCGTCATCAGGATCGAGCACAGAAACGAGTATGTGGTGTTCCCGAGATTGTCCCTGGAGACCGACAGCTGCCAACAAAAATATTGACACGATGGCGGGGACGGCTAACGCAGCACGTAACTGTTGCATTAAATTTTTGATTTTGGGGCTAGCCGAAACTGCTGAATCAAGTATAGGTGCCGCTCTGAGACTTGGTCAAGGCATTAAACTTCAGAAGCCATTGTCAATGCAGGGTTTGTTGGTATACCTACTGCTTATCCTCAGGATCGACGTTCCTTGACACCCCCAGGGGCGCATGCAATAATTTGCGCGGTTTTTCGGCCCGCACGTCGCGCCGTTGACTGGCTCTTCCAGTCCTGAATTTTTGTGGTGCTGTCGTTTACCGGCGCATAAGGATAAAGGCTGCTATGAGCGCCATTTACGACGGACTTCAGGGTCGGCCAGCCTTTGATCGTCGTTGAGACGTGCTGCGGCCATAGTTTTTAAGAGTTGAGCAGCGGATAGAGAGCCCACAGCATGTTAGACGCGTACATCCCGATCTTTCTTTTTGTTCTTGTCGCGATTGGCTTTGCAATTTTCACGCTGATAGTCTCACAACTCGTTCAGTCGAGCGGATACAACAAGGTCAAACTTGAGCCCTATGAGTGTGGCATCGAGCCAGAAACTGATGCGAGAGACCGCTACAGCATTCGTTATTACTTGGTCGCTATGCTTTTTGTTATTTTTGACATTGAAACGGTGTTCATGTTTCCGTGGGCTGTCGCGATGGATGAGCTTGCTCTCTTCGGTTTAATCGAGATGTTGGTGTTCATTTTTATTCTCGTCATTGGGTATGTCTACGCGTGGCGCAAAGGTGCTTTAGATTGGGTCTAGGAGTGACCGACAGATTGTAGGACGTTATGTCAGACGAGACGAAGCCAGATACACCCGCGCCGAATAAGACAGAGGCACCGAAGCCCCTCCCCCCGCCAAAGCCCAAACCAAAACCCAAGGCACCTCCGGAGCCGCCAAAAGGTCCAGAGGATCAGGCCCCGCCTGAAGATATGGCGCTTCCCGTTACGGTTACGGCTTTACAGGCTGCGGTTCCCGGTGCGATCGACCACGTGTCATTTTGGGTGGGGGATTGGACGGTCATCGTCGGTGCCGAGCACCTTCTTGCCGTCATGCGGTTTTTGAAAGACGACGAATCAACAGCGCTTGATTATTGCTCTGACATAACGGCTACGGATTGGCCGCCGAGAGAGAAGCGTTTTGACGTTATTTATTGCTTGTATTCCATTAAACATCGTCACCGGTTACGGGTCAAAGTACATGCCGGCGAAGGTGATGAGATCGAGTCGGTTTGTGATCTTTGGTCTGGCGCGAACTGGTTGGAGCGTGAAGTATTTGATCAGTTTGGGGTCAACATTGTGAACCATCCCGACATGCGTCGGATTTTGATGCCGGATGAGTGGCAAGGGCACCCACAGCGTAAAGACTATCCGCTGGAGGGACCTGGCGAACTGTTGATGGAAAATCCGCAGGACTGGTTGCGTCTTCGGAACATTGCAGATGAATCAATGGTTGATGGAGAGATCGAATGACGCTCGGCGCTCCACGTGTCAGCACCGACAACTTCGCTCCAGGTGAATTGGTTCTCAATATGGGTCCGCAGCACCCGAGTACTCATGGCGTGCTCCGCATCGTCCTGAAGCTCGACGGGGAGCGTGTGGTCGATGCTGATTGCGTCATTGGATATATCCATCGAGGTATTGAGAAACTCTGTGAGAATCGTGATTGGACACAGATCATTCTTTTGACCGATCGCATGGATTACGTGGCAGCGGCGACCAATAACCTGGGCTACGTGGAAGCTGTCGAAAAATTGATGCAAGTTGAGGTTCCGAGACGTGCACGGTATCTTCGTACGGTCCTAGCGGAACTGCAGCGAATTGCAAGTCATTGCCTCTGGTTGGGCACGCACGCGATGGACATTGGTGCGATGACTGTCCTGCTGTACGCGTTTCGTGAGCGAGAGTTTGTGCTCGACTTGTTTGAGGAATTTTGTGGTGCACGGCTGACATATAACTCGATGCGAGTCGGGGGACTGCCGCTCGATATTCCACCTGGCTGGGACGCCAAAGTGTTGTCATTTTGCGACTTGATGGAAGGTAAGCTTATCGAGTACGAGACGCTTCTCACCAATAACCGGATTTGGCTGCAGCGCACTAGGAATGTAGGCGTGATATCCGGTGAAGAGGCCACGAGCCTTGGTCTGTGTGGGCCTCCACTTCGTGGGTCTGGCGTCTCGAGAGATTTGCGTAAAGATGAGCCAAACGCCGCGTATTCAGAATTTGATTTTGATGTGCCGCTTGGAACACATGGTGATACGTACGACCGGTATTTGATCCGGATGGATGAGTTTCGGGAATCGATCCGGATCATTCGGCAGGCCGTTGAGGGTTTACCCGAAGGGCCAGTCATGGGTAAGGTTCCGCGCTTGTTGAAGCCGCCAGCAGGCGAGACCTACCATGCGATCGAGTCACCGAAGGGTGAACTCGGTTATTTCCTTGTTAGTGATGGAAAGTCCACTAATCCGTATCGTTTTCGTGTGCGCCCGCCTTCATTCTGCAATCTGCAAGGTCTCAAGCGATTGGTCACGGGGCACTTAGTGGCGGATGTGGTGGCTCTTATCGGGACTATTGACATTGTCCTTGGTGAGGTCGATCGGTAGGTAATGGTAGATACGATTATTGTTCCGCTCTTGAAAATAGCCGTTCTAATAAACGCACTGTTAGTGTCAGTTACGTTCTTGGTGTTAATGGAACGAAAAGTTATTGCTTGGGCGCAGTCACGTCTTGGGCCGATGCGTGCTGGACCGTACGGTATTTTGCAAGCGCTGGCAGACCCAATTAAGCTGATTTTGAAAGAAGACATCACACCTGCAAAAGCTGATAAATACGTATTCACGCTCGCGCCGATCATGAGCCTTGTGCCGGCTCTTGTGGTTTTTGCCGTTATCCCTTTTGGTCCAGACCCGTTTTATTACATTGCTGATATCAACGTTGGGTTGTTGTTCATCATTTCGGTGACCTCGATTGGCGTCTACGGCATTATTCTTGCTGGCTGGGCCTCCAACAGTAAATACCCATTACTCGCTAGCTTGCGCGCGGCTGCTCAGCTCATCAGCTATGAGATTGCGGTGACGATGACACTGGTTAGCGTCATTTTGACGGCCGGAACGCTCAGTCTTGTTGGAATCGTCGAGGCTCAACTTGAGAGTGGTATTTGGTTTGGTTTTGTTCAACCTGTTGCCTTTGCCTTGGTTTTTATTGGCGGGTTAGCAGAAACGAACCGTGTTCCGTTCGATTTGCCCGAGGCTGAAACGGAGTTGACTGGCGGATTTCATACTGAGTACAGCGGCATGCGATTTTCGCTCTTTTTCTTAGCTGAGTACGCAAACATTATCGTTATATCTGCGGTGGTGGCCATCCTGTTTTTAGGTGGTTGGTTGCGTCCGTTTCCGAATGTCGCTGCGCTGTCGTTTCTTGATGTGGTACCGGCATGGATTTGGTTTGTCGGTAAGATTTTTGTGTTTTTGTATGTATTTATCTGGCTTCGTGCGACATTGCCGCGGTATCGGTACGATCAACTCATGTCGTTAGGTTGGAAGCTGTTTATTCCTATTGCGATCGCCAACTTGGTGCTGACTGCTATTGCAAAGGTGGCGTTCTAGGGAATGGCTGAGGCAATCGCATTCTACACGCTCGCGGCGCTCATTCTTGGGCTCGGCATTATGGTGGTGAGCGCGCGTAGTGCTGTGCACAGCGTGGTGTTTTTGGTAGTGAATTTTCTTCTTGTTGCGGTGTTGTACGTCATCTTGGGCGCTGAGTTTGTTGCGGTGATTCAGGTGCTGGTGTATGCCGGCGGCATCGTCGTGTTGTATTTGTTTGTTGTCATGCTGGTGAACTTAAAGCGAGAGCCCGAGCAGTTTTCAGATCCTCGGCGTCTTGGAAAGCTGGGCACGTTACTTGCTGGTGCCGTTTTGGCCCAGGTAATTGGCATTGCCGTATATTCTTCGGCCCGAGGCACCACCCAGGCGGTTACAGGAGGGCTTGGCTCTGACACGCCCTTTTTAACTGGCAACACTGAGCAGCTCGGGTGGGTGCTGTATACGAGCTATCTCATTCCATTTGAGCTTGCTTCCATGTTGTTACTCGTTGCGATGGTTGGCGCTATCGTTTTGGCGAAGAAGCATTTGTAGAGGACATGTTGTGCTTGAAATAACGCCACTGCATTACAACCTATTAGCAGCAGCTCTTTTCATGATTGGCGTGATCGGTGTACTGGTGCGCCGGAACGTCATCATTATCTTTATGTCGATCGAACTCATTTTGAACGCGGTCAATATCAACCTTATTGCCTTTTCCCATCAGTTACAGGACATGGCCGGTCAAGTGTTTGTCGTATTCGTAATTGCCGTCGCAGCAGCGGAAGCGGCTGTTGGGTTCGGGATCCTCATTGCTTTTTACCGAAATAAAGAAACTGTAAATATTGACGAAATTCAGCTGATGCGGTGGTGATCTAAATCTTATGGATCTTATCTGGCTCATACCGCTTCTACCGGGCATCGGCGCCGCAATCAACGGCCTATTCGGCATTCGCTTTTTTTCGAAGCGCATGGCGGGTGTGTTAGCCGTGGCGATGATGGCCGGTGCATTCGTGTTGAGTGCGAATGCGTTTTTGCAGTTGCTCGGCACGGCTGAGCGTTACCACAAAGTTACTGTTGCCCATTGGATCCCACCGATTCCCCTTGAGACATTTAATGGTATTGGGTCCTTTGAAGTTCCGTGGGCGTTTGTGTTGGACCCGTTGTCGGGAATGATGCTGCTGATCGTAACCGGGATCGGTCTTCTTATTCATATCTATTCAATCGGGTATATCGACCACGAACCGCGTGGGGGAGTTGCTCGATTTTTCTGCTATTTGAACCTCTTTTGTTTCTTCATGTTGACACTCGTGCTGGGAAGTAACTTCTTGGTGATGTTTGTCGGCTGGGAAGGCGTTGGCCTCTGTTCCTATTTGCTCATCGGGTATTGGTATCGGAAGCAGAGCGCATCCGATGCTGGAAAGAAGGCATTTATCACGAACCGCATTGGCGACTGGGGTTTTGTGATGGGGGTCTTTCTTATTTATTTTACGTTCGGGACACTCGACTTCAAAGAGGTGGCGGAAGCGGCCTCGCAGGTCCCAGTTGAAACGGCTGCGGTTGGGTTCGGAGTGGTGTCGGCTATTTGTTTGTTCCTGTTCGTTGGTGCGGCTGGTAAAAGTGCGCAAATTCCTCTGTACGTTTGGCTTCCAGATGCGATGGAGGGTCCAACCCCGGTATCTGCTCTGATTCATGCTGCCACGATGGTTACGGCGGGTGTGTATATGGTGTGTCGGAACGCAGTGCTTTTCACTCACGCTCCGATGGTGATGGAGATTATTGCAGTGGTTGGGGCGCTCACCGCGCTGATGGCGGCGACGATTGCGTTAGTGCAGACGGACATCAAACGGGTATTGGCGTACTCAACGGTGTCACAGCTTGGGTATATGTTTCTCGCGGCCGGTGTGGGTGCGTTCGGTGCGGCTGCATTTCACTTAATGACACATGCCTTTTTCAAGGCGCTTCTTTTCCTCGGCAGCGGGTCAGTTATCCATGGCATGAACGAAGAGCAGGATATGCGTCAAATGGGTGGCTTGAAGCTCTATATGCCGGTTACGTTTGTCACGATGCTTATCGGGGCTATTGCTATTGCTGGGATACCGCCATTCGCGGGGTTTTTCAGTAAGGACCTGATTTTGGCGAGAACCTTTGTGCATAGTCCAATGCTTTGGGTGATCGGCGCTGTGACGGCGGTGATGACGGCGTTCTACATGTTTCGTCTCATTAACATGACGTTCTTTGGTCCGTATCGCGGCCCGGACTGGGAGCACGGTCAAGATACTCCGCACGCTGGCGATGATGACCATGGTCATGCGTGGCATGGCCCCCATGAGTCACCACAGTTAATGACCGTTCCGCTAATGCTTCTTTCTGTCGGTGCGGTTGTTGCCGGATTTGTTGGTATTCCTGTGGCTCTTGGCGGGAGTGACGCGATCGAGCATTTCCTAGAACCTAGTTTTACGGTTGCAGGTGCTCCGGCAGCAGAAGTGCACCACTTGTCCCATGTTGCGGAGTGGGGACTAATGGCCTTTTCCGTTCTGCTTGCGATTGGTGGAATTTGGTACGCCTATCGTAACTATGTGCAGCGCCCAGAAAATTCAGAGCAGATGGCCGAGAAGTGGTCTGGCGCTCATCGAGTATTAACCAATAAATATTACGTTGACGAAGCTTACGATGCGACGGTTATTCGCGGGACCATGGCAAGCGCGAATAGTTTATGGGTCGTTGATAAGCGGGCTGTGGACGGGATTGTCAACGGTGCGGGTTGGACGACGATTGCATCATCCTGGGTGTCGCACATTCTGGATAAGTATGTTGTGGATGGTTTAATTAATCTCGTTGCATGGACGTGTGGCGAGGCGAGCTACTTGTTCCGCCGGGCTCAGACCGGCCTTATTCAAAACTACGCGTTTGCCTCTTTGTTAGGGGTGTTCGCGTTCGTGACCTGGTTTCTCTTTGCCCGGTAGTTAGATATAGCTATGAGTAACGCTGAATTCCCACTGTTATCACTCATCATGTTCACGCCGCTTGTCGGTGCCATCATCCTGCTTTTTGTGAGCAAGCCGGCGGAAGACCTCATCCGATGGATTGCCAAT
>DTWD01000355.1 GCA_012963185.1 Acidobacteriota bacterium | reverse complement strand
GTTCACCCGGGCTATGTCGGTTACTTCGACGCCGGTGACGACCTTGTTTTGCAGCGCGAGCCGATTCGCTAGCATTCCAATACCGTCCTGAAAGTTGAGCGGTCTCGCTCTCAGCATTGCCGCCGAAGTCGACATAAAAAACGCCGGGGATACGTCTTGCAATCGCCAGCCGCGTGTGCCACGGAATACCGGCTCCAGGAGAAATCTGCCAATGGTTGCCAAACCGCGCATTTCTAAGTACTCCACCATGGTCTGATCGTCCGGTAAATGACCGGCTGCGAGATCATTCGGATTACGGTGAAACTGCCGACCAAGCAGTTCGACCGACATGCGCATGAGCGCGGGGATGTGGCGCAGTTTGACGAAGGGCGATGCCAGGATGCCTGGACCCGGTGTGAAGTGAGCCGGATGGTCCACACCATTGCATCGGATGGCTGTATTGGTCTGCTCGACGGGCAATATGTTGGAGGTCAGACCGAGTCGATTCATTAAAGTGAGTAAGTCCTTCGAAAAGGAATAGACCAATCGAGCACCCGTGTTGTACTCGATATTGTTTTCGATGCGCAGTGTCATTCGGCCACCGACACTGGCCTGACGTTCCAGCACCACAACCTGAAAACCTGTTTGCTTCAGTCGATACGCCGCGGTCAGACCCGCAATGCCCGCCCCAACAACAGCGACCCGAAGCGATTGTGTACCACCGCTACGAGCATCACCGGGGAAGAAAGACGTCACATCAGCTCAGGACGAAAGATAATCTTCGAGCCGAATCGACTCCTCGCCGGGAATTTCCTTTCTCACAAACTCATCCCGGCGGTCAAACGGGTATGTCGCATCAATACCGAGGCGCCCCCAGTGGTCCTTGTTCGGATCGCGGTAGAATCCCGGCATGTCAGGTATAACGAGTGTGCGAGTGTCCGCCCGGCCGCGGGTCGCAAATGCCCACAGGATGTCGTCTTGACTATGAATGTCGACATCATCGTCCACGACGGCACACACTTTGTTGTAGTCCAGGTGTGCGCCGAAAGCGGCGAGTAACACCTGCCGTGAATGCCCTTCATATTGCTGTCGAATCTTGATGGTCGTGTTCATGACTGTTGGCGAACACGCCACGTCAACAATGCCAGGCAGCACATTGTTCAGATGCCGATAGGTCTTTGC
The DNA here is from genome assembly GCA_012963185.1 of Acidobacteriota bacterium. Next base: position 782 of record DTWD01000355.1, on the reverse strand, counting down.
CGCGGTAAGTGCTTCCAGCAGCGCAATATCCTCTTTGGACCCGCAGAGTATGCTGTGGAACAGCGCGTCATCAGTGTGATACACCGCGCTGACTTCAAAAACATGATTCCTCCCTTCTTCTACGTAGTAGCCCAGGAACTCACCGAAAGGACCTTCGTTCCGTCTCACGTTAGGCAAAATCCGCCCCTCGATCACGAACTGCGAACCCAACGGGATCTTGAGATCGATAGTTTTGGCGGGATAGCAATCAACCGGGGCACCGTTTATCGCGGCAGCTACAGCAATTTCACTGTCGTCTTGTGGAATCGATGCGCCAGCACAAAGAAAAATGGCTGGATCGGCGCCGATGAGTATGGCTGCTTCCAATGCCTCATCCCGCTCCTCGACAATCGCCTGATAGGCTGCAAGATCATGGCTCGCACCCAGTCGCACTCTCAACTCGTTGTCGTTGATGTACATCGAGCGATGAAAAGAGAGGTTATGGGTGCCGGTTAACGGATGTCTGGCAATGAAGATGGGAGACGTGAAGTACGGCCCGGCATCGCGTCCATGGTAGGTAATGAGGGGCAGGTCGCTCAGCGCGCAGTCTTCAATATCCGCCGGCTTCTCACAGTCTTTAGTTTCCGGAAAAGGCAACGATTTCGCGATATCGTGCAACTCGTTCCAACGACCGCAGAAATCGTCCGCACCCGTATCGATAATGCTGCACAGGCGATCCCTGTCATTGTATAGGTTGGTGACAACCGGGTGACGAGTGCCAATTACATTCTCGAAAATGACTG
>DTWD01000354.1 GCA_012963185.1 Acidobacteriota bacterium | reverse complement strand
TGTCTGAACACCTGAGTGCATGTCCTTGACCGTCACCTCATCGCGTGCGAGCTCAGTGTCACCAAGCATCACCACATAGCGCGCGTTCGTCTTATCAGCCCGTTTCATCTGTGCACGAAGCGACCGGGCATCATAATCAACCAACGTCACCACACCCCCATTGCGAAAATCCCGCGCAAGTAAGTGGGCCGGCTGACGGGCAGCCTCCCCAAGCGCAACAATAAATACATCCGGTCCTTTCTCACCACGCTGTTCCGGCATCGCAAGCACCAGTCGCTCGAGTCCGGCCGCAAAACCAATGCCGGCTCGGTCTGGGCCACCGAGTTGGGCTACTAGACCATCGTAACGCCCACCGCCCAAGAGAGCATTCTGCGCACCAAGATTGGCGCCAAGCACTTCAAAGGTCGTCCGGGTGTAATAATCGAGTCCGCGGACAAGACGATGCGAAACTCGATACTCAAGTCCGAGCGCAGTCAACTGAGACCTGACAACCTCAAAATGCTCCCGGCAGTCATCGCACAAAAAATCTACCGAATGAGGCAACGCATCAATAATCGGTTGGTCATTCTTGACCTTGCAGTCATAAATCCGAAGTGGATTGATTTGCGCCCGGCGTTGGCAGTCACCGCAAAGCTCTGACAATTGATCGCCCAGTGCATTAAGCAACGCCTGACTGAATTCAGGTCGACACTTGGGACACCCGACTGAGTTAATGACGACCTCCGAAGGGTCGATCTTGAGTGCACGAACAAGCGCGGATGCCATTTCAATAACCTCGGCATCCAACATTGCATCAGTGATCCCAAAAACTTCAACGTCAAGCTGATGAAACTGCCGGTATCTTCCCTTCTGCGGACGCTCATACCGAAACATTGGACCAAGACTAAAAAGCTTCACTGTGGGTAAGTGCTGCTCAAGCGCATGCTCGACGAATGTCCGGACCATACTTGGTGTTGCTTCAGGACGTAACGTGATACGTTCACCGCCCTTGTCCTCAAACGTGTACATTTCCTTCTGGACAATATCGGTTGTCTCGCCGGTTCCTTTTGCGAATAGTTCTTCCCGTTCAATGACAGGTGTCCTAATTTCCTGATAGCCATAACGGCTACAAAGACCACGAATAACCGACTCGAGGTGCTGCCAACGCCCAACTTCATTAGGCAGAATGTCGTGTGTCCCTCGAACTGCTGGAATCATTTAAACCACTACGCGGATTAGAGTCGGTCGAATCGGCCTATGCAATAGGTGATTATATCGTTTGAGCCCCGGGGACCCCCATAACCCAAGGAGGGTGCGATAATAGATGCGATGGTGAATCAACCGGTTATGGATGCGCTTGAGCGCCCCCTCAGAAGTCTACGCATATCTGTCACCGACCGTTGCAACCTCCGTTGCCAGTATTGCATGCCGGAAGAGGAGTACGTGTGGCTTCCGCGCAATGACATTCTGACCTTTGAGGAAATCAGCCAGCTCGTCGACGTGTTCACTTCCGTCGGCGTCGATCGTGTCCGTCTGACCGGCGGGGAACCGCTGCTGCGCAAAAACCTTCCGAGTCTTGTCCGCCTACTTGTCAACAAATCTGAAATAAACGATATCGCTTTAACAACTAATGGACTACTTCTCAGCGCTCACGCCGCCGAATTGCATGTCGCTGGCCTACATCGGCTCACGGTCAGTCTCGATACACTGCAAGAAAATCGATTTAAAGAACTGACACGATTTGCAGGTGTTTCTCTTGTTCAACAGGGAATTACGGCCGCCCGCGCCGCCGGCTTCGAGAATCTAAAGATCGACTCAGTTGTGATACGAGATGTGAACGACGACGAACTATTTGATTTGCTTCGTTACGCAAATTCGGTTGGTGCAGAAATTCGATTCATTGAATACATGGATGTCGGTGGAGCGACACGCTGGTCGGCTGAAAACGTTGTATCGCGAGTTGAAATTCTCGAACGTATCGCTAAACAGTTTGGCTCTGTCACTTCGATCAATGAGATTTCTTCTGCCCCAGCAGACCGCTTTCTGCTCTCAACCGGTCAAACTTTCGGCATCATCTCATCGACAACGGAACCCTTCTGTCGCTCATGCGACCGTAGTCGACTTACTGCAGACGGGCTCTGGTACCTTTGCCTTTACGCTCGCACCGGGACCGACCTCCGCAAAGCTTTACGCGGCGGCGCATCCATTGACGACCTACGTGAACTCGTTACATCTGTTTGGACCGCCCGAGGTGACCGCGGCGCGGAACTCCGACTCACTGCCGAAGACCGTCAATCTCTTATTCCCATTGAAACGCTTCAAAAAGAGCCGCACCTAGAGATGCATACCCGAGGCGGCTAAATTCGAACTCTTCTATAGTTCCCTACTGACTGGCCTTTAAATCACTTTGAGACGAATACCGGAACGGCATCTAACACGACAGCGGAGCTACTAACGGACAAAAAAAGGCCGCGAGCTTCAATACTCGCGGCCTTTAAATCATTCGCCGATCAAGCTACGTCTTAATTAATTCGGACCAACAGACTCATCTTCCTTTTTCCCAAGCCCTTGAATCTGGACCAGCGATGACTTCTCTTCCTTGAGAACATGCTGGCGATAAAGCGCGCCCATCTGTTCATGATACGCGGCATCCTTTTCGTCGGCTGGAAACTTCTCATCTGCACCGTTCGTCGCCGCACGAGCGGCTATCTTCTCCTGCCGAGCATTCTTCGCAATCCCCTGTTCATCCAGGTCAGTCTGGACACCAGCCGCCACGGCTTCCGGATCAAGCACAAGCGAATGTTCCGTCGAACTAAGGTTCACATTCTTACCACCCGCAATGATCTCATGACGCCCATGTTCGTCGTACCACTTAGTTAGCGTCGCCGTCATGTGCATTTTTTCAATAATATTGCGCCATCCGACTCCAGTGTTGTACGCGCAGAACGAAATCTCACCCTCCTGCGTTGCATAAGGAATAATGCAACGTTCGGTGCGGCGGAAGTCGTAGTTAAAAAGGTCTTGGAACCACATGCCTGCAATAAAGAGGAAGTTCCATCGATCAGACCGACGCTTGTCAATATCTTCCTTCGTTCGTTTACCGGAGACCGACCCATAGTCATGCCCGGTCGCCCCAAACGTCTTATCGAATTTCTTCAAAAGATCAGAGAGCTTGAAATGCCTCGGTGCGTTGAAAGGATCGTAATTTCGCATTAGTGCGAGCGCCATCCCAATCACCGAACTAGTCCGACTGCCAGCAGCGTCGTTAACTCTAGCGATATCCTTGGCCAGTCGCTCTCCTTTCACAAAAGCTGTAAAAGGAACCGCCTCGTTAGTTTCTTTGTCAATCATTACGGCCATGCCAATACCGCAATTAGGATGACAACCGCAGTTAAGCTGACCCCAGTTTTCCTCTGGCCCATGTACTAAGTCAGCCCAATCGGTAAATGTGCCCATAAAAGAGATTGGAAACCAATCGCGAGTTGGCTCACCGATACCTGTCTGGTTCTTCACGTCATGCGCAAGATGGGACAGCGTATAGCGCTGTGCTGCACGACGTTCAGGCGTAATTTCTTCATCACGGCCGGTAAATGACACCGGCTGAAATGACAGGAAGCTGATTGTCTTCGGGTTATCGATGGCAAACTGCACAACCCGACCGACCTGTTCATTATTAATGCCGTTCACAATCGTGATAACCGGAACAATATCCACACCAGCTTTGTGTAGATTCTCGATCGCCCGCAGTTTTACATCGAACAAGTTACCGACGAGTCGATGAGAATTAGCCGCATTCCCGATCCCGTCGAACTGCAAATAGGCGTAACGCAAGCCCGCCTCCGCAGCTGCACGAGCAAAATCAAGACTTTTTGCAAACTCAATGCCATTGGTCGCGGCCTGAACGCTGTTGTACCCGACCTTCCTCGCATAGCGAACGGCATCAAGGAAATACGGAGACATCGTTGGCTCACCACCGGAAAACTGAACCGACATTTGTCGCCTCGGCTTAATCGAAATGGCATTATCAAGGACCGTCTTAATGTCTTCCCACGGCAACTCATGCACAAAACCGACCTGGTTAGCGTCCATAAAACATGGGTCACACATCATGTTGCATCGATTTGTCAGGTCGACCGTCAGAACCGAACCACGACCATACTTAATGGTGCTGCTGCCATGATTGTGTAGCTTCTCATCGTTATGGGCACGCATATCACTGCCCGGAAATGTCTCCTCAAGATGTCGAAAGAAATCAGTGTCGATGGCCATCACATCTTCAAAGTGGCCGTGGATGGGACAATCTTTCTCCATTACGATCTTGCCGTCTTTCTCGACAATCATCGCTTTAATTTCACCGATTTTTTCGTTTATCAGAATTTTGTAATCCTTCTTGCCATCCAAAATCTCTTGTCGAGTTTCTCTCACACACACAGGACAAAGTGAGTCAGTCTCTCGAGGCCAACCTAATGGGGGCTTAACCTTCTCGTCTGACTTCAATAACGGCTTGTCGGACCAATTCGGCGTGAACGAAGGCTGCTCAGTTATTGAGTTGTATTTGTCATACAAAAACCAAGCGCCATTAGCGGCTACCGATAGTCCCTTTTCAACGTATTTAATTGGCTTGTGCATGAGCCTTCCGTCTCCCAACGAATGCGCGGCGTACCGACCGGCTGATCTGCCGGTATCGGGCCCGCGACAAGTCTTGTACCACCCATAGGATAGCCATGATTTACAACTCTTCGCAACCGTCCGTCAATGGACACAATAGCAATCTGAATGGGCAATTTAGAGACCTGGGCAGGCGCACAACCGACTCGCGGAAATGTTTTCGTCACCAAAGATGACAATTAGCTAAATAATTACAGGCCAAAGTGCCCAAAATTTAAAGCTGCACCTTTAGAGATAGCCCGGGTAAGGCATAAAACAACGGCCGCTCACCATTTCACGGACATTGTAAAGAAACCTCGCACGTGAGAGTCTAACGAAGTGAAAGTCCGTGCTCTTTTAGCTCTCACCATCTCCTTCGGTATCACGATCTCGCTTCCGGGCAATAGCACATCCCAAGTGTCAACCTTCGACCACTCGTATATTACTTATGGTCGTCTGCTTCGCGACCATGTGGTCGGAACACGAGTCAACTACCAAACGCTCAAGGGAAATCGGTCAACACTCGATGAGGTCGCACAAGCCTTTGCGCGTACCACTAAAAATAACTTCACCAGTTGGTCAACACCACGTCAACTTGCATTTTTAATTAACGCGTACAACATATTCACTCTTCAAACCATTGTTGAGCATTATCCAATTCAACGTCGCTGGTTCGATTTCTGGAATCCAGCCAACAGTATCAAACAGATCCCCGGCGTGTGGTCGACGCTTCGCTGGCAGATAGCTGGCACAGAAATGACGCTCGACGACATCGAACACAACGCGCTTCGCCAAAACTACTCTGAGCCCCGGTTTCATTTCGCTGTGAACTGTGCATCCATTAGTTGTCCGCCACTGAGAGCTGAACCCTACATTGATGTACGCCTTGACCAACAGCTAGTGGTTGCCACACGAGATTTTCTCGCAAGTGATAGCGGCATCCATGTCGAAGGCAACTACTTGTACGTGTCAACCCTCTTCGACTGGTACGCCGAGGATTTCGTAGATCATTATGCCAATCTGGTCGAAGTAACCGGAACCGTGAGGGAGCGCGCTATTGCTGGCATCATCGCGAAGTACGGCCCATCAAAGGCATCACACGTCGCTCAAAGTGGAAAAGCGCAAGTGCGATTTCTCCCATACGACTGGTCACTAAATGACCTTCCGTTGTCACATTAAACGGCTAAGGTTCAATAGGTGCAACAGAATTCAGAATGTATTCGAAGTAATGCTATGAGCACTATTGATATAAATTTTGATGTTTATTCTGATACACCCAATGGGAAGGATCCTGACTCTCACAGTCCGACACTTCGAACG
>DTWD01000353.1 GCA_012963185.1 Acidobacteriota bacterium | reverse complement strand
GCGCGACTTCTGACTCGGATAGTAACTTGCAAGAACGAACCTCACGCGCCTTCCTCATGGGCCTTGCGCTGCCAGCGCAGCCGGGATTCGTCGTCAACGAGAACCTCGACGAACTGGCAGAACTCACCCGAAGCACCGGGAGCGTCGTGGTTGGAAGAAGTCTGCAATATCGAAAAGAGCCGGACGGCAGAACACTCATCGGCCGCGGCAAGGTCAGCGAGATCGCGCGTGCAGCAGATGAGTTGGGTGCTGACGTCGTGATCTTCGATGACAATCTAACGCCAAATCAAGTTCGGAACCTGGAAGAAGTCATCTCGTGTGCGGTCATCGACCGCAGCGCCTTGATCCTCGACCTTTTCGTCAGACGAGCGCGCACGCGCGAAGCTCGTACCCAGGTCGAGCTGGCGCAACTCATGTATCAGTTGCCACGCTTGACTCGGCGCTGGACCCACTTGTCTCGCCAAGTTGGCGGTATCGGCGTTCGAGGCGGAGAGGGGGAAACCCAGCTTGAGGTCGACCGACGGATGCTGCGGAATCGAATCAAGCAGTTAAAGCGAGAACTGTCCAAGATCAAAAAGACGCGTGCACTGCATCGTCGAGGGCGGCGTGGCGCGCCGGTCATTGCTCTGGCCGGCTACACCAACTCCGGAAAATCGACTCTCTTCAACCGCTTTACTCGTGCCGGTGTTCGGACCGAGGATAAGTTGTTCGCCACCCTCGATTCGAGACTTCGCAAAGGTTCACTTGGAGGGACGACAACGGCCATCTTCGTCGACACTGTCGGTTTTATTCGTAAGCTTCCGCATCATCTAGTGGATTCGTTTCGCAGTACGCTCGAAGAGATCAGTCAAGCGGACCTCGTCCTTCATGTCGTCGATAGAAATCACCCGCGGTGGCACGAGCACATGGACATAGGGAAGACAGTGCTGACAGACCTCGGCGTCGACTCGAGTCACGTTTTGCCCGTCTTAAATAAGGCGGACCGATGTGACGCGGAAACTGGCGGGGTGAACGGTGGCTGGTCGGTCTCGGCCAAAACCGGAGACGGCATCGAAGAGTTAAAGAACTATCTGCTCAGTCGGCTCGCCGGAACCGGCCACAGACGGTAGTGGCACATGCACCGAAACTGTTTCGAAACACGCAGAATCAGCGCCTGAGGCTTGCCATCAACTCAACGTGTGCCGAATTGGGAAACATATCGAACGCCTCAATATCCTCGACTGTATATCCAGCCTCGCCAAACCGTTGAAGGTCACGTGCAAACGTCGCCACATCACAAGACACATAGACAACAGAGGAAACTCGTCTTTGTACAAGCAGCTCGAGAACCGTCCGACCCAACCCTGCTCTCGGAGGATCAACGATAACCGTTCCTGAAATTAATTTAGAACTCCCCGCCAGAAACTGCTCCACTGAAGTTTCAATTACTTCAATGTGTGTGCCGCTCGCGTTCGCGACAAGGTCCCTCCGGACTGAAACGTCTCGCTCTACCGCTGTAATTTTTTCAACACCTAAACTAGCCAGTGCAACGGAAAATAAACCGACGCCGGCATAAAGATCGAGAGCAGGACCACTAGTGACGCGTCGGCAGACTGCCGCAACCAACGTGGACAGCAAGTAGCGGTTGCCCTGAAAAAACGAGCGGGCATGTCTTTCAATCAATCCGTGACATGCCACATCACCGTGAACCAGCGACCCGATGGGATCGAAGATAGTCGGTCGACCGGAAATAACTGTTATCTCAGCACTACCAGGTCTTGAGCATGTCACCCCAGTCAGTCCGCAATCCGTTGTCCATCCAGAAACTAATTTCGATGCGGAAGACACTTTCAAATGAAAATTCATTACCCGCATCTCAGCGTTCACGCTTTCGGCAAGGTCTACGTAGACCACTGACTCATACTTAGATCGACTTAATCGCCGGCCAATCTTCGAAACAACTCGGTTCGTCTCTGGAAGCAACTGTCCCGTACGTGCCGAATTACACAGTTTGTGCGTACCACCGCGAAGAAATCCGAGCCCTGATGAGCCAGCGTGGAGTCGAGACCGCATTCGGTACCCGTGCTCTCGCGACGGCGCAACAGGTACTGCCACCGCATCGAGCTTCGTCATTCTCCTGAGTGCGTCCCCAATCATCTGGGACTTTAACTGCCGTTGTCGGTCGTACTTAATATGGAGATACGCTTGACCTCCGCAAGCTGGATCGCTCTCTAAAGAACGCCGATCGGGATCCGGTTCGACAACGCCAATAACCGTCGCAAAAAGTACGTCCCTGCGCTCTCGATCAACTCGTGCGTGTACTCGTTCACCTGGAATTGCACCATCTACGAGCACGACCCGCCCACCGTGATGAGCGAGCATCGCACCACCCGCGACAGGGCGTTCAATTCGAAGATTCAGAATCCGCGCCATTCCTACGCCAATCTAATCGCCTTGAAGCGCCCTGTCTCAGCGCGCCATCTCTTCCAACCAGCCCATTCACTCGTTTAAAGTCTGAATCGTGATCAGTTTACGGAGAAGTGATGGGTTATGAAATATGATTCCGATTGGCTGGAACAGTTTAAATCGGTACGATCCAAGACGAGTACGGTAAAAGTGGCGGCGGATTGTAGTCTTGATCCGTTTCGCGTGGGAGGTTCGTATGAGCTTTAGGTTTTCGCTTCTTGTGGCAGCAGTTTGCCTGTTCTCGATATCTCCGGACAGCTATGCGCAGCAACAACCCACTATCGGTGTGCCCGTACCACCATTAGGTGAAGGACCCTGGGTATTCGACACTGCCGAGCAGCATAAAATCAGTGTCAGTGTCGTGACTAAAGGACTTTCGCATCCATGGGCGATCGCATTCCTGCCGAACAGCGACATGCTGGTCACCGAGCGGCCCGGTCGTCTCCGCATCGTTCGCAACGGAGTGCTTGATCCACACGTGGTCTCCGGTGTCCCGACGGTCAGAACAGACGGCAACGGCGGACTCATGGATGTCGCTCTCCATCCCCAGTTTGCCGACAATCGCCTCGTCTATCTCACGTACACCAAACCCGTCGGTGGCGGCAAAGGTGCACCAGCCCTCGCACGGGGACGACTCGAAGCTGGAGCACTTACCGACGTCCGAGACCTACTCGTTACCGAAGCATACGAAGGGAATTCTGGTCTCAACGGCCGTGTCGTCTTCGGACGCGATGGCAAAGTTTACATGTCGACCGGAGGCAGGGTCACCACCGTTTCGCAAAACCCCATGAGCCTGCGCGGTAAAATTTTGCGCCTCAACGACGATGGCTCCGTGCCGAACGACAACCCGTTCGTAAACCACGATGGCCATCGACCGGAAATCTATACCTTCGGACATCGCAATACGCTGGGTCTGATCCTGCATCCCGAGACCGGAGAACTCTGGCAACACGAAAACGGTCCCAACGGTGGTGATGAGATCAACCTCGTCTTGGCGGGCCGGAACTACGGATGGCCGGTCGTGAGCTTTGGCCGCGACTATTCCGGTGCACGCCTCTACGAACCGACCCGTGAAGACATGGAGACACCATTGGTAGTTTGGCTACCCGCCATTGCCGTGGCGGGCATGGCCGTCTATACCGGCGACAAATTTCCGGCGTGGAAGGGTAATGTCTTTGTGGGGTCCCTACGTGAGGGCGGAATACCGGGCACGGGGCACTTAGAACGCATCGTCTTCAATGCCAAGACCGAGGAACTACGGCGCGAATCGATGTTAACCGAACTCAGGCAACGCATCCGGGAAGTACGCGAAGGGCCAGATGGGTTCCTTTACGTACTGACGGACGAGGACGACGGCGCGCTTCTCCGGATAGAGCCAACTCCATGACCGGCCAGTAGTGCTGCTGTGGTCGAGATGTTGGCCGCGACCACTAATATGAAAGGGTGAAACTCGATGGATGAAATCACACGTCGACGCTTTTTTGGTCGCGCAGGGACATACGCACTCGGCGGCGTTGCCGGTAGCCTGCTGCCAGGTCTCGTGCCGGGATACGCCCGAGCCCAGCGGACCCGCGCGGCCACTGCCCCCCGTCAGGACTGGCTCGCACAAGCCTCAGAAGCAGCACTCGAACCGGACCTCCCAATCATCGACCCACATCACCATCTGTGGGACCGACCGGGCAACCGCTATCTTCTCGAGGAACTGCTCGAAGATACCCGTGAACACAACGTAAGGCAGACCGTGTTTGTCGAATGCACGTCGATGTATCGGGCCGACGGCCCCGAAGAGCTCAGGGTCGTGGGGGAAACCGAGTTCGTACGCGGTGTTGCGGCTAAGAGCGCCAGTGGCCAGTATGGAGAAACCCGTGTCGCAACTGGCATCGTCGGCAGCGCCGATCTTCTGCTCGGTGACCGTGTCGTACCGGTCCTTGAGGCCCAACTAGCGGCAAGTCCCCGGCGCTTCCGAGGCATCAGACACCGGGCAGCGTGGGCGGAACCGCCGGTGGTCGCGAGGCGGCCGGCGGGCCCGGAACATCTATTACTAGACGCTGACTTCCGACGAGGTTACGCGCACCTCCGCACCTATGGTCTATCGTTCGAAGGTTGGGTCTATCACACCCACATCACTGATCTGGCGGACCTGGCCGGCGCATTTCCAGACACAACGATCATCTTTAACCACCTGGGTGGACCGATCGGAATAGAACCGTACGCTGACCGTCGCGATGAAGTATTCGCGGCTTGGAAACCGGCAGTGGCTGAGCTCGCAAAACACCAGAACGTCGTTGCCAAAATCGGTGGCATCCAAATGGTCGTCAACGGCTACGGCTGGCACGAACGCGACCAGCCGCCAACATCGGATCAGCTAGTCGAAGCAAATCACCAGTGGTACGACTACATGTTCGAACAGTTCGGGCCAGACCGTTGTATGTTCGAAAGCAACTTCCCAGTCGACAAGCTATCCTGCTCCTATACGGTCCTTTGGAACCAGTTTAAAAAGTTGACTGCAGGATTTTCAGCTACCGAGCGGGCGGCAATGTTTCACGATACGGCCAAGCGCGTTTACCGGTTACCGCAAGTGTGAGGTAACAGGCAAGGCAAGTCTCGTCGCACATTACTAAAACGCAATACACGGACGAAGGTCCTAGGCTTACAGTTCGCGCCGACCTTCCATCGCCTTGTGAATCGTCACATCATCGACATATTCAAGGTCACTACCGACTGGAAGCCCCATCGCGATACGGGTGACGCGCACGCCCAATGGCTTTAGCAACTTGGCCAGATAAATTGCGGTGGCTTCTCCTTCGACGTTCGGGTTCGTCGCCAAAATAACTTCTTCCACGCCACCACCCCTAACACGGCCAAGAAGACTCTTGATCCGTAAATCATCCGGGCCGACACCTTGGAGCGGAGACAGTGCCCCCATCAAGACATGGTATGTTCCGTTGAATTCATGGGTTTTCTCAACAGCCGTCACATTGGCCGGAACTTCGACCACGCAAATGAGTGACCGATCACGTGCTTCTTCCGTACAGTAGTAGCAAGGGTCAGCGTCAGTAATGTTGTGGCAGACCGAGCAGTACGTAATTTGCTCCTTCACTGCTCGAATACTGTCAATCAACGCTTCGACATCGTCGCGCGGCTCTCTGAGAATATGGAATGCGAGGCGCTGCGCCCCCTTCGCACCAATGCTAGGTAGTCGTTGGAGCTGTTCGACCAACGTCCGGAGCGGGCCGAGCTCTTTCATCCCGTCAATCCG
>DTWD01000352.1 GCA_012963185.1 Acidobacteriota bacterium | reverse complement strand
TCTACACAACCACAACGGGCGTGCCCTATTTTATTGATTCAGAAATTCCAACTGCTGTCTTTTTAGGTTTACATCTGCTCGTAACAGACCCGTCAACCTCTCCACGGACACCAATTGGCAAGACTGTATTCGGCATCCTGTACGGAGCCACTGTATTCGGTCTATACGCTGTCCTCGGGGGACTTGGTGTACCGACCTTTTACGACAAACTATTGTCAGTTCCTCTACTCAATCTGAGCGTCCAAGCTATCGACCGCCTAGTTCAAGCACTCTCCACACGGTCGATATTCGATCGTTTTGCTATTGCTTTGGCGAGACCAAGTGCCAATCTCACACATATCGCTGTCTGGACTATTTTTTTTACGATGATGGCGCTCGCAGGCGCTGCGGACGGGCGGCATCGTGGAGATCCGGTACCGTTCTGGGAAGACGCTTGCAAAAACGGTCGCCGTCAGGCCTGCGAGCGCCTTCTTCAGATCGAAGCATCCTATTGCGCTGACGCGTCAGCCTGGGCTTGCAACGAACTTGGTCTCCGCTATAGAAATGGACAGGACGTAGAACCGGACCGTGAGCTCGCACTCGGATATTTTTCGCGCGCGTGCGAATTACGCTTTCAGGCAGCATGCCTCAACATCTTAGAGTCAGAGAATCGATACCGAGCCGACCCGAAACTACTCGATTTCCGCCTTTTACTTCGCGAAGGCGGTGCAAATCTCATGGACATGACGGAACCGGCTATCTACGCCCGTGCTTGCGACCACGACTGGACCTTTGCTTGCAGACGATGACAGTTCAAGCGCGCGTATCCCATTCGATCGCACTACTTGCGTTCATTGCCTCGCTGGCGTGTCAGCAGATTAATTCAGACACGACGATTCTCACACAAACGCCAGAACTTCCAACAACATTAAATGGGTTTAGAGCCGACACATGGTACCTCCCAGACGATGACCTACTCGGGTTCGTCAAAATACCAGCTGGCCCATTCCTGATGGGCAGTGACCGCAGTCTCGACTCACAAGCGTTTGACAATGAGCGGTGGTCGGCCTCGGCCGCCCAAGGCATTGTCGAGGTCGAAGATTTTTACATCAGTCGTTCTGAGGTCACGGTTGCACAATTCGCAACATTTGTGGACAGAACAGGAACGAATATTAGCGATGCCGCACTGAACGGAAAACTCGATCACCCCGTCACCTCAGTATCATGGCCTGATGCACTGGCCTATTGCCGATGGCTACAGAGCGTTTTGACTGCATCCGCGAACACCCCAGCAGAACTACAGAAACTCTTAGAAAACGGATGGCGTGTGACCTTGCCTAGTGAGGCTGAATGGGAGAAAGCCGCTCGTGGAAACGATAGCCGAGCCTATCCATGGGGCAATAACCCGCGTCCAGAAGTCGCGAACTACAATGCATCCGAGACGCGATCCGTTGGAAACGGCATCTGCGACGACTGTGCTTACAATCTATCGGATATGGCTGGTAATGTGTGGGAGTTCACGCGCAGTCAATATCTTCCCTATCCATTCACCGATACTCCGCAGCCAGACCTCACAACAGATTCACTATTCGTCATGCGCGGGGGCTCCTATGCGGATGGCCCCAACCTTGTCAGAACCACGACCCGAGGTGGTGCAGACCCAGGTGTTCGCCGACCATTTATCGGATTTCGCGTAGCGATCACTCGCTAGCCACTCGTTTCAACCCTGACCCAATTACGGTGCCAAACTCGCCGTATACGCAGAAAGACTCACGATATCTTCAATTGGCAAGTCAGCTACTGCAGTATCCATCAGGTCAGACCATGCGCCATTACGCGTGCCTTGCTGAAAGTCGTACAGCTGCCGGGCGATATAACTCGGCGACCGACCAGCAAGAGCGGGCACCGGACCAAGCCCCCTGAGTCCTTCGCCATGGCAAACCACACACCCAGCCGCTTCAGCCAGATTACGCCCCCGCATCACTGATCCCGTCGGTACATAGGCCACAAAACTTGAAGCGTCATCGCGCAACTTGGTTCGCTTCAGGTCCTCTGGTGTCTCAACAATCCTCGTGCCGATCGCCTCCATGCTCCCACCTTCGATGACCTCATGAATCCATCCGGCGAACTGCGTCTGCGGCACCATGTCAGTCTCAACAACACGAATCCACGGTCTGAATGACATCGATGAAAAATATTCTGCTGCAATCCGTGCCTCTTCATCCGTCGCTGCCAAACCGATCCGCTCCATGAAAGATGGCGGTCCCATTCTTGGTTCACCAGTCTTTCGAAACCCATTACGCCAATCGGTCATTTGCTGCACAATGTACTCATACGGTTGTCCAGCGACACTCGCATTTTCAGGTTTACCTTGACCGTTTGGTAAGTGGCAGTAGCCACACGCAACGACTCCCTCACCACCACCACTCGATACCAATTCAGGCATCGGGGGATGTCCCTCAGGGTGCCAATCCGGCGGACCGGTGTTGATATTAATGGCCGACCTCGGCATTGACACATCGGATCCAGGTACCGTCACCACCTCATCCGGGTCTGGTGCCTCCTCGGTCTGGGCATCAGGATCATTGAGCACATACGCCCATGGCATGACAGCATTGGCACCCGTGCTCTGCTGGGCAACGACTATCTGACTCGCCCCCAACACAACCATGGCACCGAGCAACATACGAATCGGTATCGTTTCGGTTGTCTTCATCCTTAAACCTCCGCAGGGGATAATTCTGACCGTCCGGTAATTAGCATGACCCGTCGATTATGCTACACATACAAAGGATGAAACAGACATTAATGCCACGACGATATTGGTTAATGAAATGCGAACCGACCGCCTACACAATCAAAAACCTCAAGCGCGACGGCACCACCTGCTGGGAAGGGGTGCGAAACTTCCAAGCCCGCAACATCATGCGGGATGACATGCAATTTGGTGACTCGGTTCTATTTTATGCGTCCAATGCTGACCCCTCTGGGGTAACCGGTCTCGCCAAAATCGAAAAAACTGCG
>DTWD01000351.1 GCA_012963185.1 Acidobacteriota bacterium | reverse complement strand
GGTTCGGGATAGTTCGGTTCTGGCCGAGCCACCAGAGGTTCACTGCCCGGGCTACGAAAAGAAATTGCCACCGGTGCGGCCACGGGTTTGACTGCAGCGACCAGTCTAGAACTAAGGGTTGCGAAGTCAGGAATTGTCATGTGTCGCTGGTTCCTTAAAAATTAAATAAAGACTACCTGGTTGTCTTTTGTTCGGGTTCGATAGATTTCAAGTGAGAAGAGAAAATTTATTCTTCTAGAACAGTAAATGCAACTGAGGCCACCTTAGTGTCCCAGAACAGTGCCAGAGATCCACCATTTTGACTCATGTCGATGAATTGCCACGACAACTGGTCAAAGGCGCGTGGCAAGTCGTCGACTTGCATAGTTATTCTGAGGACATCCCGGTCTGGCGTGTAATCATAGGCTCCGAAGAGGGCATCTTTTCGTTCGTAGTCGTAACGCTCCATGGCGGGCCATGTTGAGACGATAAACGACCACTCTTTATTCGAAAGCTGAATAAAAATCGTGTATTCCCCTGGTGGGACACGCGTGTTGTTGATCAACAGCGGCATTTCTGTCACTAAGCGGGTGGATTGATTAGCGCCAGCACGCCAGACTTCTGCGCCGTCATTGAGCATTTCGATCCAATCCGGTGGTCCAAACAAGTCACGCCCACGCTTGATAGGACGACCGTAGTAGATATCAACCCACTTTCCTCCAACGTAGCCGTACTGAACGTCGTAGGTGCCTCCAACTTGAGCGGTCGAGTGACCGGCTGGGCTGAGTATTCGACGTTCTTGCGCGGTAAGAACGAGTTCGCTAAACAAAAACACTAAAAAGACGGCCGGAATGATACGTTTCACGCTGTGACCTCCGTTTATGATCAAATCGGACACGGTGAACTGTGCAGACCTAAGGAACGTTCGGGTGTTCGTTGCGCGTCAACGATGGACATCGAAGATGTTATCAGTGGTCTCCGCTTATTGTAGTAAGTTAGCGATTGGGTGGTGACCGTAAATGCTTGCTAGGGTCTGAGTGGCAGCCTGTTACGCGGAGTCTTCTGAAGGACGAAAATTATGAATGAATATTCACGCCGGGACGTTATGTTGACACTACCCACATTCGGGCTGGCTTCACTCGGGGCAGTTTCGCTGGTTTCTCGAGAAGCATATGCTCAGCCAACGGGGTTGGGTGTTGATTTAGAACCTTACCCTTCCGAGTGGTTGCCCGCGGGCGTACGGTCTCGATTTGTCGACAACATAAACGGACTGCGAGTGCATGTGCTGGAGGCCGGGCACGAGACAGCCAATCGACCTGCCTTGTTGTTACTCCATGGCTTTCCCGAGTTGGCCTACAGTTGGAGAAACGTGATGGTTCCACTGGCCGAGGCTGGGTATCACGTGATTGCTCCCGATGTCCGCGGCTATGGTCGCACGACCGGTTGGAGTTCGGATTACGATACAGATCTCTCGCCATTTCGACGCCTTAACAAGGTTCGCGATGCTCTGGGTTTAGTGCTGGCGTTCGGCTACCGATCCGTTGCGGCAGTGATTGGCCATGATGCTGGTTCGCCTCTCGCAGCGTGGTGTGCAGTAACGCGACCGGATATTTTTCCAGCGGTGGTGATGATGAGTGCACCGTTCGGTGGCACACCAACGCTCGCCTTCGATACCGTAAATGATTCTCAGGAACCTGCTGCTGCCAACCGGCGGAGCATCTACGATCATCTGGCCGTATTACCACGTCCCAGAAAGCACTATCAGCGCTATTACACAACTCGGGATGCCAACGAAAATATGTGGCACGCGACCCAAGGCGTTCATGACTTTCTTCGCGGTTATTACCATTTCAAGAGTGCAGATTGGGAGGGTAATAAGCCTTATCGCCTGGCGGCCAGGACGGCGGAAGAATGGGCGAAGATGCCGAACTACTACAGCATGCAATTGAGTCAGGGTATGGCAGAAACGGTGGCGGAGGTTAT
>DTWD01000350.1 GCA_012963185.1 Acidobacteriota bacterium | reverse complement strand
GAACTCGATGGGTAGTGCCACATAGGGTTTCAGGATCGTCAAAAAATAAAGTCCGGCAAGCATTTGCCATATAACGAACGGGGCTAGGAAACTTGCCCGTGGTCGCCGATTGTCAGCAGTACTAATTAGCATTGCGCCAACAACAGCAAGTAGGCAAAGCACTGCGGGAAACCGAACGAACATTGACAAGCCAAGTAGGGTGGCAGCCACTGGTCCAAAGAATTCCAACTCGTCGACGTAAGCCCGCGCGAACGCCAAGAGTCCAGTTAAAAGCACGGCCTGTAATACAAGTTCTGAATTTGGATAGCGACTGTACCAGATCTGAACAACGTGAATAGACAGTAATAAAGCACCTATCAGTGCTGGAATAGTTCCGACGAGACGTGCTCCAAGAAAATAAAGCGCAAGCACTCCAAGAATTGCCCAGACACCGACGACTGCCCGTGCGCCATCGATACTATCCAGTCCATAACCGATCGCGATCCAGATCGGATAGAGATGAGGAAACTGTCCTACAACGGTTCCCGAGTCTGGATCGGTGACGAAATACCCCATAAAGCGCAGACCGGTGTGTGCTGCTTGTATTCCGCTCTCTGGCTGCTCAGAGATGAAGAGGTCGCGTGATTCTGATGGAAGGGAAGCCAGAAGCGAGTCGGTTATTACCAGTGACCCGCTTTGCGCGATTTGAAGACCTTCGTTCATATAAACGCCTGGGTCTTTGCCTCCCATGAGATATTCTGCGGGTGGGAAATAAAGCCAGATGCCCAAGCAGATGAGTGCGATGGGTGCCAAGGCTGTGCCGTTCGGCAGGCGAGCGGAGCCTTCGAAACGTAGACGTTGTCGATAGAGTGCCACGATGACACCGGACAGGAAACCGTTAATCAGCAATAAGCGCTCGAAACGGTAGAACTCAAACCACGCTAGCGCCAATGCAATGGTTGATGAAACTGCGATGCTAATAATAATTGCCCAGAAGACCCGCTCTTCCGTGGCCAGGCGTTCTCGGCGCTCTCGTTCGAAGGTTGGCGAGCGAAAGATCAATGCTCCTGGCAAGTAGGCGACAAGAATGAGGCTAAAAAGACTGTATAACATGACAGAGTAATAGCTGGTGCTTACGTGTTGAATTCAAATGTTGAGATGAGGATACAAAAATCCTGATGTAAAACGAAATTTCTCTATGAATTAAAGCGCTATGGTAGAGAAATTGTAAATGATGGATTAGCGTGCACTTGTTCGTTGTAATCATTGCCATTAAGGTCATATGAAAGCTGATTTTAAACCTTGCAATTTGTGTGGTGACAAAGACGTCATCGAATTCCTCTATCGTCGAAGGAATTATACGATCTGCCGCTGTGGAAACTGCGGGCTCGTCTATGTCAATGACCAGCCGACTCGAACTGAACTAAATGAAATCTATTCTGCTGAGTTTTTCAGGGTTGGGACAAAATTCTCCAGTGATGTTTGCGGTCCATCCGTTGTCAATGCACGCAAACGACTGAACGCTCTTCTAGCCTTGCCAAAAGTGGGTCAGACCCAGTGGTTGGATGTCGGATGTGCGACTGGTGATTTCATGACCGTGGCTAAAGAGTGTGTGGACACAGTTGTCGGGATCGAGGTTTCCTCGTTTGCGAGTAGTCAGGCGCGCAAGCGAGGCTTGGCTAATGTGATTGAGGCTGATTTTCTTGAAGTTAATCTTG
>DTWD01000349.1 GCA_012963185.1 Acidobacteriota bacterium | reverse complement strand
GCCACTGCTGGTGAGATGGCAAATCTTCACCAATTCTCCGTGGATGCTGAAAAGAACTTTTATGCTGCTGATCCGATGCATGGTCGGGTGCAAAAGTTTGTCCAGAAAGAAGGGGCGAGCTTCATGGAGACGTTTGGTGCTCCGGACCCACCGTTGCAATAGCGCTCAAAGTGAGGATGACAGAATTATGCGAAGTTATTATCTGATTTTGACGGCAGTTGTAGCATCTGGTTTAACGGCTACTCCTGCGGTGATGCAGGATATGCCGGCCGGAGCAAGTCCGTACGATGTGGTCGATGCGTGGGTCAAGCCGTTTGCCCCGTCTGGTCATGCCTTTGGGGCGACGACCGGCGTCTTTGCGGAATCGCCCGATCGTATTTTTGTTATCCAGCGTGGTGAAATTCGATTGCCGGATCCGGTGCCACCTGGTTTCCAAGGGTTTGTTGGATCGATTGGTCAGAACGCCTTGGAAGCAGGTGACAATCGTGTCTGGCGGAATTCCATCTATGTGGTTGATGGTGGCGGCAACATGATTGAAGCCTGGACCAAGTGGGATGAGATGTTTGAAGGGGGCGCCGGTCCGCACAAGGTAAAGATCAGTCCCTTTGACCCTGACCGGAAGGTATGGGTTGTTGATGAAACTAATCATCAAGTACATGCGTTCTCAAACGACGGTCAAGAATTAGTGATGTCTCTCGGTGCCGGTGGAGTTGGGGATGATGAGAACCATTTCAATCGTCCACAAGATCTTGCATTTCTCGAAGATGGCTCGATCTTTGTTGCTGACTCTGAAAATGCTCGTGTTGTGAAGTTTGACGCCGAAGGCAATTTTGTGACGACCTGGGGTACTCAGGGTAGTGGTCGAGGCGAATTCGATGCGGTGCACGCCGTAGCAACGGATAGTATCGGGCGCATTTATGTGGCTGACCGCAACAATGATCGAATTCAGGTGTTTAATGAAACGACTCGGTCTGTGTGGTATCACCCCAATATTTCACCAATCGCGACATGGCCTGGATTTGAATTTCCGAACGATATCTACGCTACTGGCTACGATGTGTGGATTGCCGACAACATGCCCCCGCGCATGGTCAAACTAGATTGGAATGGGAATCCGCAGTTCTCCTGGGATGCATCTGGTGAGGGACCAGGTCAATTCCGTGAGATTCATCAATTTTCTGTGGATTCTGAAAATAATTTCTATGGCGCTGGGAACGTTCTTGGCCGGGTACAGAAGTTCGTGCCAAAGGAAGGCGCGAGCTTCATGGAGACCTTTGGTGCACCGGATCCGCCTCTACAGTAGAGTCGCGGTCGTTTCGTTGCTAGTTGGGGGCTGTGCTTTTAGTACATCGCTGGCTGCTGCTCAACCGACTTCCGTTGATGGCGGAGCGATCCTCAGGGAGTATTGCTTTACGTGTCATAGTGACCGGACTCGAAGCGGAGGTTTGTCGCTTGAGCATGTCGATCCAATGAATCCGGTTGCGGATGTTGAGACATTTGAGAAAGTCATTCTCAAACTCCGCAGTGGCATGATGCCACCAGAAGGACGGCCTCGCCCTGATGATCAGTTGCGCACCGCCTTTGTAGTGGATTTAGAGAATCGTATTGATCGTGCGGTTCTGGATGCGCCAAGTCCTGGCCGGCCAATCTTGCATCGGTTAAACCGGACTGAGTATGCGAACGCGGTACGAGATCTTCTTGATGTTGAGGTTAACGTTGAGATGCTTTTACCACCCGATGACATGAGCCAAGGTTACGACAACATGTCTGACGTACTGACGGTGTCTCCGACGTTACTGGAAAGCTACTTGACTGCAGCTGGGAAAATTAGTCGAATGGCTATTGGTGATCCTGATGGGACGCCGTCTGTTGAGACTTACGTAGTCCCACAAGCGTTTTCGCAGATGCGACACGTGCCAGACACGCCATTTGGTACTCGTGGCGGTATGGCTGTGCGCCACCATTTCCCAGCCGACGGAAATTATGTATTTCGACTTTCGTTCTATTTTGCCAGTATCGGAGCGTTCTTCGGAGACAACATACCAGCAGAGGGTGAGCAGATCGAAATTGCACTAAACGGAGAACGGGTGGCATTGCTCGACCTGAATCGAAAGATGCGGACGACTGACGTGCTTCGTACCGAGCCGGTTCCGATTCCGGCCGGTTCTCAATTGATCTCGGCTTCGTTTATTCAACGAGCAGCTGGTCCGGTGCAAGATTTTGTAATGCCGTTCGATCAGGCTTTGGCTGACCTGTCTACTGGTCATTTTCCTGGGCTAACCGGGCTGCCGCACCTTCGCAATATCGGCATTGACGGACCGCATGAGGTAACCGGTATCAGTGCGACGCCCAGTCGTGAGCGTGTGCTTACCTGTCAT
>DTWD01000348.1 GCA_012963185.1 Acidobacteriota bacterium | reverse complement strand
TTCTATGGCACATTAATGCGCACTTTTCCGCTTCGTGCCCGTGCCGGTATTGATGACTGGCTGGAATATGTCGGCAGTGGGCGCGTGGCTGGCGTGCTATTCGATCTCGGCTCGTACCCAGGACTAGTTGTTGATTCGGACAGTGAGGTGTGTGGCGAGGTCTATCGCATTCTTGACCCTTTCAAATTATTCGACCGGGTTGATACGATTGAAGATTATTGCGCTACGGCCCCGAGCGAAGGCGAATATGTTCGACAGAGTATGAACGCTATACTGGAGGGTGGGCGGACGACCATCGTTTGGGGGTACGTCTATAACCAACGGCTTCCATCATTTGGACGGATTGAGTGCGGTGATTACCGGCACTACGTCAAGCGATAGCGTGTTGTTTTAGGAACTTTCGGCCTAGGTGCGGCGGTGTTTGGTGTTGGCGAGTCTTTGCTATGATCTAGCCCCGCGTACAAATAATTACGAGCGACGGTAAACCTTTGGCATATCAAGTAATCGGAGTAGTTGGCTGTGGCCTTATGGGAGCTGGGATTGCACAGTTATCCGCACAGTCTGGCTATCGTACGTTCGTGCGTGAGGTTGATGAGGAGACTGTCAGAAAAGGGTTACACCGAATAGAGGGTTCTCTCGCATCAGGTGTCGAGCGTGGAAAGGTGTCGTCTGCGACCAAAGAAGCTACGATGTCCAATCTTATTGGAACGACGAGCCTTGAGAAGATGGCGGAGTGCGACCTGGTGATTGAGGCTATTGTCGAAGACCTTGCTGCGAAGCAGAAAGTGTTTTCAGCGCTTGAGGCGATTGTTCGCCCGGAAACGGTGTTTGCTTCGAATACTTCGTCTCTTTGTATTACGGAGATGGCGTCGGCCACAAGCCGGCCTGACCGTTTTATCGGGCTTCATTTTTTCAGTCCAGTGCCGGTGATGAAGCTGGTTGAGGTTATCCGGGGACTTGCAACCAGTGATGAAACCTACAAACAGGTGTTTGCTTTTAGCGAGACCCTGGGGAAGGAACCGGTAACTGCTCCAGACAGACCTGGGTTTATCGCGAATAGATTGTTAATCCCGTATCTTCTCGATGCGGTTCGGGCTTATGAGTGTGGCGTTGGAACGATTGAGGATATTGATAAGACCATGTCATTGGGATGTGGACACCCAATGGGGCCCTTTACGCTGCTCGATTTTATTGGGATCGATACTACGTATTACATCGCGAACATTATGTACGACGAGTTTCGCACGTCAAACTATGCTCCCCCGCCGTTGCTGAAGCGGATGGTACTTGCGGGCAGGCTTGGGCGAAAAAGCGGCCATGGTTTCTATAAGTATTAGGTTTTTTCGATCATGAATAAGGACCGCGTAAAAGCTGCGATTGAAGTATTACTTGCTGAGATTGGTGAGGATGCCGAACGAGACGGACTCGTTCGGACACCGGAACGAGTTGCCAAGTCACTGGAATTTCTAACGAGTGGCTACAGCCAAGATACCGAAGAAGTTTTAAACGGCGCCCTCTTTTCTGTTGATTACAGTGAGATGGTCATCGTGAAAGATATCGATTTTTATAGTCTATGTGAGCATCATCTGCTGCCATTTTTTGGCAAGTGCCATATTGCGTATCTTCCACGTGACCGGGTTGTTGGTTTGAGTAAGATCCCGCGCCTCGTCGATGTTTTTAGCCGCCGATTGCAGATTCAAGAGCGTCTGACTAACCAGATTGCACAAGTCATAGAAGATACATTGCGCCCACTGGGCGTAGGGGTGGTAGTTGAGGCGACACATCTCTGCATGTTGATGCGCGGGGTAGAGAAACAGAACTCGTTCGCTCTGACTAGCACCATGTTAGGAGCTTTCCGGAACGATGCTCGTACGCGAAGCGAGTTTCTGGAGTTGCTGAAGCTTCGTGGGGATATGCGAGCGGCCCTGAACCCGGCGAGGTTTCCCGGTGGAAACGACGACGGAGCGTTGTCGTGAATCAGAAAGTAATAGGAGGCGCCGTTCTTGCATCATGTCTCCTGTTTGCTGACATAGCGTCGGGTCAGGGAATGAGTACGGATCCCGCAGTGGTGCACTGCCCGTCAGTGTTGGGCGTTGGCGTTAATACAGACCTTGTTTTTTGCGACATCTTGATTCAGCAGGATGCCGGGTTGGGTGCAAGGGTGATATTGCCAGTTCATCGGGGTGAGGCAACCGTATCGTTTAACCTTCATAATCGCCACACCTATTCTGAAGATGAGGTCGAGGCCGGGCGTGCATTTGCCTCCTACACAGCAGAAATTGCAGTCGCTTCGTTTGAGGGCAATGTTCTGGGCCGACGCTTTATCCAGTCTGAGTTTCGATCGGGGGATGACTTGGTTGATCGTATTACAGGCGGCGTGGGCCCACTAGGGCTTAAAGCTGTTTCTCCAATGGGTACTGAACGTGTCTTTGTGAAAATCCCTGAAGAACTTAACGAAGTCTTTATCGTTGGCCAAAGTCTTCAAGTCGTGCGTGTGGACGCTCGAGAAAATATTGTTAATGCCGGTCGAACTGTGGCTGCGATCAGTGATGTGCGAGTTGAGTACCAGCCTTGAATTTTAAGGAGATCTAGCTTCCATTATGGCCATTTACGACCTTGTGATTGTTGGTGCTGGGCCAGCAGGTCTTGCAGCTGCTATTGCAGCGAAACGGACCGGACTTAAATTCCGTATTTTGGAGAAGGGTGCGTTAGTTAATTCCATTTTTCGGTTTCCAAGTCAGATGGTTTTTTTAACGACCCCGGATTTGCTCGAAATCGGCGATTTGCCGTTTGTTACACCGCACGGTAAGCCAACGCGAGATGAGACTCTACGTTATTACCGTCGCGTGGTTGAGGCCTTTGATTTAGAGATTGACTACGGTGTCACTGTTACGGAAATTAAGACTGGTGCAGCCGATGAGCCATTTTCGATTGACACAGAGCATGAGCACGAAGGACAAGTGATTTTTCTGGCTCAAACAGTCATTGTCGCAAGCGGTTGCTACGACCATCCAAATCAACTAAGTATTCCTGGCGAAGAGCTGCCACACGTATCTCATTACTTTACGGAGTCTCACGAGTTTTTCCAGAAGCATGTTGTGATTGTCGGAGGCAAGAATTCTGCTGCTGAGGCGGCGCTTGAACTTTATCGAAGTGGTGCGTCAGTTACGTTGGTTCATCGTCGCGCAGAACTTGGTTCGTCGATTAAATACTGGGTCAAGCCAGACATTGAGAATCGTATCAAGGAAGGATCGATCAAGGCATATTTTGAGACCAACGTCATTGAGATTCGACCGCATAAAATGGTTATTGAGCAAGATGGGGAGAGGAAGACTATCTCTGCGGACGGAGTGTTTTTGCTGACAGGCTATTTAGCCGATCTGGATTTCTTGAAGAGATGTGGAATTGTCGTGCGGTCAAACAATGTTCCCGAACATGATGCCGAATCTTTTGAGACGAATGTCCCTGGTTTGTATCTTGCCGGGGCGGTCGTTGCAGGAGCCAATCGTGGCGAAGTGTTTATTGAGAATGGACGGTTTCATGGTCAAGTCGTTGTAGGACATATTGTGAAGCAACTCGGGAATCAGGTCGTCACAGCCTAAATAATCCGCGGGTCTACTGAATGCTGGATGGAGTCGTGGTCTTGTTGCTCATTAGTAGGCGCATTTCCAGTAAGTCGACTAAAGCTTTACAGCGTTCTGGTGGTCCGATTCGTTCAAGGAGCGCCTGCTTTTCAACAGGCTCGAATTCAAGGTACTGCGCAAGTGTATTAACGAGGTTTTCAGTGGGCATGTCTCGTGGGATCTTTGCTTCAGGGCCTGTTCGCGACTGGCTTTGGTTAAGTAATTGCTTAAGTTTTTGTTTGTCTCTGTCAAGTTGAAGCTTTCCGTCCGCGCTAACCTGTTCTGGGAGGAAGTCAACATCAGCACAACGGTAGGTACGGGTCTGATCTTCCTGCGTAACTCGAAACCGTTCAAAACCACGCAGTACGATGTTGTAACGAGCATCGTCGAGTGACTCGATATGAGTGATAATTCCGGCACAGCCGACGGCATAAACGGGTGGATTCGGGTCGGCGTGGAGGTTCCATCCATCCTTTAAGAGGACCATCCCAATAATTCGGTCATCAGAAACAACGTCCCGAACCATTTCACAGTAACGCGGTTCAAAGATATGGAGGGGCATGAAGACGTTAGGAAACAGCACGGCGTTTGGCAACGGAAAAATGGGAATCTGGCTAGGGAGCGTCGCGTTTGTCAATGGATGTTGCCTTGGGAGCATCTTATTACATCATTAAGACGTTTCAGCCGGAAGCCTTTAAAAGAGCAATTCCTGTTACACAACAACTAATACTGACTCAGATTAATTATCAGGTCAGCTTCTGCAGTGTTGCCGTGTACTGATTGCGACGGCTACAATGAATAGGTTTAAGTGGGGCTGTTCCCTCGCGGTCAAATGTCGTTCATTGGCGATGGGGATGGATCCATATACTGTTAGACACTTGGAACACTAGACGGAGTATGTTTGCATGAGTGGTCT
>DTWD01000347.1 GCA_012963185.1 Acidobacteriota bacterium | reverse complement strand
CAAATGCCAGAACCGAAGTGGGTGATTTCCATGGGGAGTTGCTCGAATGCTGGTGGACCATTTCCCACCTATAGTGTTCTGCAAGGTGTCGATAAGATCGTGCCGGTTGACGTTTATGTGTCTGGTTGTCCGCCTCGTCCAGAAGCATTGCTGTATGGGCTCATGAGGTTGCAGGACAAGATCCGAAAAGAAAATACAGTGCTTCGGAAAGAACGCGTGATAATGGTCGGTCAGTCCGAGCCGATCTTAGTTGAGGACCGGGGGTAGCGTACCGTGCTGTTTCTTGCAAAATTGTTCCGGACGGTTTTCCTGGTTGATCTTCTAAAAGGTCTCTGGGTTACGTTGAAATATACGCCTGAGCCGGCCTTTACTTTTCAGTACCCGGAAGAGCGTCGGCCTGTGGCGCCTCGCTTTCGTGGCGTGCTTCGTTTACAGGTCGAGCCAGAGACGGGGGCCCAGACGTGCATCGTATGTGATCAGTGCGCTAAGGTTTGTCCTGACGATCTGATTAACTTGGGAGGTCACCGTGAACCGGGGCACAAAATAAAAGTATTAGATTATTTCGATTTCAATTTATCTCGGTGTTCGTTCTGTGGACTGTGTGCGGAAGTTTGTCCCACCAAGCCGGTGAAGGCCCTCATTATGAGTGAAGACTACGAACTTGGTACTTACAGCCGAAACGCGCAAATCATGCGGGTTGACGAGATGTACGATGGTGTACCAATCGAGCCGTACACTCGCTAAGTTGTTGTGCTGTAGCCCCCCTCTGAAATTCAACTGAGCTTGTTTTGTGGTTTTAGCAATTAATCATCCATTCATTCAGAACTAGGTTATCGCGTCGGGTTTGTGTAATCGAGATACAGAGCCTTGCACTGGTTAGACCAATGGGGCATAGTTTTATTAAGGAGTTACACTTTAGTCGCCTGCCTACGCTTGATGTAGCAGGTTTTCTCATTGTGAGTGTTGGAGGGTTTGCATGCGCTTGAGTGGCATCGGTATCAGGGGGACATGTCTGATGCTGGCGTTTTCGGTTGCACCCATTGTGATCGTTGCGGAATCAACTCCTGCGATTGCTCGCAGTGAGATTCGTCTTCAGCTAGCGGACCTTTTGTTCGCCGATGAGCGGTATTGGGAAGCACTGACTACGTACGAAAGTGCTAAAGACGGTGCAAAACCAGAACAGTTACTTCGTGCGTCTGGCGGGTTGCTACGTTCACTATTGCAGGTAGCTGAATTTTCTCGGGCATACCAGGAGGCTGAATTCCTAAATAGCCTTGGTAGTGATAATTCTGAACTGCGCTCCTTGTATGCAGAGGCACTCTGGGCATTTGGCTTGTTTGCCGAAGCGGAGCAGATCTATGACGAGATTCTCGCCGTTAATCCTGCGAATGCGTCAGCACGTCATGGGATAGGGCGTAGTCTCGCGGCGCGTGGACAGATGGAGGAGGGCGTCACACAGCTGCATGCAGCAATATCCGGTGAAGAACGAGCAGAGTACTACCATACGCTTGGAACAGTCTTGCGCCGTATGCACCGATACGACGAAGCGGCGGATGCCTTAGAAGCCTATGTAAATCATCTTCCTCAAGTACGCCGGACAGAGAAGAGTGATTGGGCACGTTCGGAGATTCGGTTTCTTCGGTCTTTTGGCGATCGAGTACCGCTTCAGCGTCACCCGGACCAGCTTGGCAAGGTGCATACGATTCCATTTCGTTTGCAACGGGACAAGGTCATTGTCCGCGGGCGGGTGAATGGTGGGGACCTGATGGATTTGGTGGTGGATACGGGTGCTGAGCAGATGGTCATGTCGAAACCATCGGCGCAACGTGTCGGAATAAGACCCATCACCAATACGCTCAGTGCCGGGGTTGGACGTGTGGGTCTTCGTGGTTTGGAATTAGGTCGCGTTGATACGCTTGAAGTCGGGACGTTACATGTTTCCAACGTGCCGACCATCATCAAAAATCCCCCGCTCAGTGGATTGCCTGATACTCGTAGTGAGAACAGTTTTTCGCCGTTGGCTTTGGGACTTTCGACGATTATTGATTATAAGAATCACCACATAATTTTGGCTGATGTTTTACCGGATGAACAGTTTGATATAGAGATGCCGATGCGGTTTCATCGTTTAGCGATGGTTCGCGGGATCATCAATAGTGAGCATCCGAAGAGCTTTATCGTTGATACCGGTGGCGAGGTTATCTCGATCAGTCTGAGTGCAGCCAACAGCTTGGGTATTACGCCGGTTCGTCATATTCCGCTGAGGGTCTACGGAACATCTGGGTGGGACCCGGATGCATTCCTGCTTCCAGGGGTGAATTTAATGTTTGACCGTGTGCAGTACGATAATTTTTCTGTTGTGGTGTTGAACTTGCATCGCCCCAGTGCGTTACTCGGTTTTCAGGTCGGAGGTATTATCGGCCATAAATTT
>DTWD01000346.1 GCA_012963185.1 Acidobacteriota bacterium | reverse complement strand
GGGAACCACTTCAAGGTTCCAGGCCACGTCAACAGTGGCTGGCATGTAGCACATTGTTTCATCACACGCTTGATACCTCAGGGCGCCCGGCACCGACAGGCTACCTGGATCTACATTGGGTGGAAGCCCTAAGACAACACCGACTACGAAGGTTTCTTCAAAGACTGCCAACGGCTCATCAACTCCAACTTGTTCGAGTAGTCCGGCTTCTGGATACACAACCTCACGAACAGTCACGCCAGCGGGAGGGTCGATCATTAGCACTGTTGGGATTAGTGCCTCATCGAGAGGGTTGTTGGAGTTGACGTGAAATCCTTCTTGTAGACGAACTTGTAACGCTGCGTTGACGACTGTGCCTGCGTGCACTGCATCAGACTCCACAAGACTGTGGGTTTCAATTTCGACGACACCAAA
The DNA here is from genome assembly GCA_012963185.1 of Acidobacteriota bacterium. The sequence goes on along the minus strand of DTWD01000346.1, from coordinate 1,111 downwards.
CTGTCCGTCTACCTCGGCTGGCCAAATTAGCGCAAAAATGCCGAAGAGAAGAGTCCAGGGCCGCACAGACATACCTTCCATCTTAATCCATGATGCGACATTTCACGCTTGGGATATATCAATTCCGACGTTATCCTGAAAGCAAAGGATACTTTTCTGCGTCCGGTGTTCAGTTCTTTGATGGGGTCTTCAGGTTGACATTTAAGCTTATGGGTTACGGAAAGTGAACAAGCTAATTAGGACCACAATCCAAAGCAGTTTATATATCCTGCTGTTTTTGGTGTTTGTGAACTGTGTTTGTGCAGTCGCCGTATCTGCGCAGGAATCCACGCCGGTGGATTCAGAAGCCGACCTATCAGATTTTTACCGACAGCTCGAATTAACCTTGCTCTCCGGACGTCCAGCGACCTATCTGGCAATGCTTTCGCCCTCTCTTGTTTCTAGGCCGTCGACACGCCAATTTGTCAGCACCAACGTGGTATCTGGCGTCACGAAGGTCGTTTTGAATGAAATAAGAAGGCTTCCACTCAAAGAAGCACCCCCGAGCGCTGGTTACGGTATTTTGCTTGAAATTTTTAAAGAACAACGTGGGGCTGGTGAGATGGCCACTTGGTTGTTGAACATCCGTCGGGATATCGATCCTGTTACCAACCGTCCCTTTGGTCAGGGGCCAGAGTGGCGCATAGTTGGGCAAGAACGCCTAACCTCGATTGGCGGAATCTTTCGTCTTGAGTTGCATCCAGAACGCCAGTACATCGTCCGTGATCTCACAATCAGTTCGACCGACTTTACGTTGACACTCCCCGAGGGTATGGCATTCGTGTCTGATACCGGTTCGGGTGTTACGGCCTTGATCTTGCTTGGGCAAGGCCAGATGGAATTCCGCCCAGTTCCATTAGTCGAGCGCGAGCAGATCAAGATTTTTTCAGGAGCAGAAGTTTTAAACACAAGATTTACGAGCGCATTTCTTCGTATGAATCCGAATGACTTTGACGCAATGGTGCCACAAGAGGCGCTAATCGAACGCACGGTCGGAACACGTGATTTTCGTGCTGCTCAAGAGGTGTTTGATGATTACGCCTTCGAATCGTACGTGGTCGACCTAGGACAT
>DTWD01000345.1 GCA_012963185.1 Acidobacteriota bacterium | reverse complement strand
TCATCAGTAACTGGGCCACTTCTGGTAGTTAAGGAACGTAATGCCTCTGACCCGCCGTTCTGCGCAACCTGTAAATCGGCAACTTGTTGGCGGTCAAAATCAAGTTTCTGTTGCCGACGCTCCAGTTCGAGTTCTTTCTGATGAGCCAGATCTCTAACCGCTGTCACAGCTTGATCAGACTCAACAAGTTCTACCCGAAGACGCGCCTGATCACTTTCGAAACCAGATAGGGAAGCCGCCTGCGATCCTTTCCGAACAACGGCTTCGCTCAAAAGGGATTCAGCCGTCTTGATATCTGCCGCCAGTGCTTCACTACGTCGAACGAACGACACCATTTCCCAACGACGTAATTCCTCCCTCAAACGTCTATACCTACGTGCCTTTGCAGCTTGACGTTTCAATGCTATACGTTGCTTTTCGACCTCAAACACAATGTCATCTATACGGGTCAGATTCTGTTGGGCGGCTTCTAACTTAAGCTCAGCGGACCGCCGACGTGATTTGTATTTTGTAATTCCAGCAGCTTCTTCCAAAAGCTGTCTGCGTTCTGTCGGTCTAGCACTAAGAACCTGACCGATACGCCCCTGCTCAATCACAGCATACGCCTTCACACCAACGCCAGAATCCATCAGTAGGTCCTGGATGTCTCGCAAACGGCAAACCTGCCCGTCGATTAAGTATTCGCTCTCACCAGATCGATACAGTCGGCGTGCCACCTCAACATCACGCGTAACTACCGGTCGATCGAAATCTTCAAACTCTGAAAGAACGTCGCTGGTTTCTGTTCCTTGAACGGCGACTACAGTAGTCGGCCCGACTGACGACTGTTCGGTATCGCTAATCGCATTAGCATTCCCGTTGAAAACTTGATTCCCTTCAGTGAACTTCTGCGGTGTGTTGTCGATCGTTTGCATTTCAAGGCCAGTACCGACATTCTGCAGTGCTGCCGTTACTTTCGATAATTGGATGCGGACTTCAGCCGCAGCCGTTGGACGCCTTGCGTCGCTACCACTGAAAATCACATCTTCCATGCGCTCGCCCCGAAGGCTGCGGGCACTCTGCTCGCCTAAAACCCAAGTAATAGCGTCAATTACATTGCTTTTACCGCAACCATTAGGACCGACAATGGCAGTCACTCTGTCATCAAACGCTAGCTCAGCGCGTTCGGGGAAACTTTTAAAACCAGCAATCTCTATATGGTCTAACCGCATCAGTCAAAACCCAAGAAGGCAAACAAAAACAGCCGCGCCGACAGGAATACTGGATTATCCAATTTACCTGTCGAGCGGCTGGAAGCGCTCCGACTCCACGCTGTTACAATCTCGTTAATGCGCAGGTATCTTTACAAGAAACTAATAGGTACGAAGTCGATCCACACGTTATGCGTGAGCAACTCCATACCATCCAATACAACGACCGCTGAATTTTAGCAGGACGCCCATTACACCAGCAAGAAATCTATCTAGATGCAGAAACAGAATCGGCTGCTTCTAGTTCCAACAACGCTTTAGCTTCATCAAAAACAGTCAACGCAAATTGAGCCTGTGGATCTTGCTCAAAAAGGTTGTGCCGCGCTTCTGCTTCACCGAAAAGATCGGTATCGATCTCAAAGTGGATCATCGCACGGATGAAATCAATATCTGACGCAAAGGCCTCGTCATCGACCGTATAACCATTTTTACTCACGTGCTTCTTAAATTCGTCGAGCAGGCGTTGATCGATTTCAAACCCTCGACTAACGACCTCTCGTCCATGCCCATCAAGCTTGACTCGGTTGTCTCCTGAGGCCATAAACCGCTGCGCAAAGCTAATAAATTCTCCGCGCGCTTGGAGTATCCGACCAAATCGAGAAGGATCAAAACCCTCTATTGGCCCCGTCACAAAATGGTCTGGCTCAATCCCACCACCACTATAGACTTCACGACCAGAATCGGTGAGTTTACGATCCGATGGGGCATGAACAGGAGCCTCAGGCTCGCGCAACGAGTACGTCAAATACTCATCAAAAGTAACGTCCCAAGGCCGTTGTAACATCCGTCCGCTTGGCGTGAAGTAGCGTGCAGTTGTCAATCCAAGTCCTGCGCCATGGCTAACTCTATATATCGACTGTACCAGCGCTTTACCAAAAGTTGTTTCTCCAACAATAAGTCCTCGGTCATGATCTTGAATTGCGCCTGCAACAATTTCAGACGCGCTAGCACTGTTGCGATTTACCAAGACAACGAGTGGTTGCTCGGTATAGAGACCCTCGTCACGCGCGTGGTAATCCTGATCTGAATTGGAAACCCTTCCTCGTGTGTAGACAATCATGTCACCGCGCGGTAAAAACTGATTGGCAACCTTTATTGCCTGATCAAGCGGTCCACCAGGGTTACCTCTTAGATCAAGAACTAAGCGAGAGAAACCTCTCTCGCCTAGGTCAGCCAATGCACGAGTCAGCTCTTCGTTGCTTGTCTCTGAAAAATCACCGAGACGAACATACGCAGTTTCAGTATCGGCCATAACTGCCGCCTCAACTGTTGCTATTGCAATCTCGTCTCGCTCAACCTCCAACGGAATCAGCTCATCGTACCCATCTCGCCGCATCGCAACATTGACTGACGTTCCCTTCGGCCCCCTAAGCAAACCAACGGCCTCGTCACTACTCATGCCGATCGCATTCTTACCCTCAATTTCAGCAATCACATCACGCCGTCTGATACCAGACCGATAGGCTGGCGAACCTTCAAAAAGGCTCATGACCGTTATCGCGCCATCAAACACGTTAATCTGGATACCAAGACCGTAATATCGGCCCTCCTGTCTCTCGCGCAACTGAGCGTAAGACCGAGGATCCATAAAGCTCGAATGGGGATCAAGAGTTTGCAGCATCCCCGAAATAGCTCCGTAAACAAGCCGGTCCGTCTCGATTTCATCAACGTAATTGGCCTCTACAGCGGCAAGCGCAGTAGCAAACGTATCAAACTGTTGGTTTGCAGAATCTTGGCGCGCAAGAACTTGGCCACCAAGCAAGCCGCCCACCGTCGAAGATACGACGACTGCGCCAACGCTGAGAGCTGAGAAAGACAAGCCTCGCATGAGGCCGGATGGTACCAGATAAGATGCTGTACCGCAACAACTTCTGGCGATCCATCAACCTAGCGTACCTTGACCCTTAAGGGGCCACGTTTCTATAATGGAATGAGTTACATTTTGTTTCGTTACAGAATCTAGGAGCTGCCGAACATGGGTCCAGTTGGCGTACCAGAGATGATCATCATCCTCGTGATTGCGCTAATCGTCTTCGGGCCTCGCAAATTGCCAGAACTCGGCCGATCCCTCGGCAAGAGCCTCGGCGAATTCAAACGAGCCTCAAACGACCTTCGGAATACCCTTGACGAAGAAATTCGAATCGAGGAAAAACCAGACGAAAAAAGCAGTTTCAACGAAAAATCTAAATCTATCCAAAACTCAAATAAACCCGCAGTTGCAACCGACCCCGCCTCTGGCGTTCACCCAACCGAGCCTGACGTAGGCACGTAACCCCGTTGCGAGATGGCACTGGTCCCTTTGCCTGACCAAAAATCCGAAGAATCCGCTCCTACCAAACAAATCGAAAACGACGAGACGCCTGACCAGGGAGACGGCGCGGGAAAAATGTCGTTCTTAGATCATCTCGATGAGCTAAGGCACCGTCTGGTTGTTTCTATCTCAGCACTTCTGGTTGGCGTGCTGATTTGTTTTGTTTTCATTGAACCGATCTTTGATTTCATTATGGAGCCGTTAACTGATGTGCTCCCCGAAGGTGACACACTCGTCTATACCGAACCAGCAGAGGCATTCTTCCTCAACATAAAAATGGCGGCACTGGCCGGCCTACTTGTCGCAACCCCTGTGACCATGTCTCAACTCTGGCTCTTCGTTGCACCTGGTCTCTATGCACACGAGAAAAGGTTTGCATACCCATTTGTTGGTTTAGCTTCCGGCTTTTTTATCGGTGGCGCACTATTCGCGCATTACATCCTGTTTCCCATCGCTTGGGGATTTTTCGCCGGGTTCGGGAGTGATTACATGACTTTCATGCCACGTATCGCACCCGCTTTTACATTGTACGTTCGACTTGTCCTCGCATGCGGCGTGGTGTTTCAACTACCAACTATCGTGTTCTTTCTCGCCAGAATGGGAATAGCGACACCTGGATTCCTAGTCAAGAATTTCAAATACGCCATCTTGATAATATTTGTATTCGCTGCGGTCCTGACCCCAACCGGTGATCCTGTCACCTTGACTCTGATGGCCGCTCCGATGGTCGTACTCTATATCTTGAGCATCGGAATCGCATGGCTGTTTGGAAAGCCTAAAACTGACTAACCTATAACAGCGTTGACTTGTTTATCCTTAAAACCGTACTATTTCGACGGTATTAGGGTCGGAATCCAGCGACTATCAAGATAGTAAGGATGATTATCTAATGCGGACCCGAAAGTGGCTCGGACATTCAACATTTGCGGCTTTGTTGCTCGTTTTTTTTACGGCCATCGCCGTTGCGCAAGAAGAAACACGTCCTTCCGGAGCTACATTTCTTGGAGATACCGGCCTCTGGTTCGTCCCGACTGCTGAAGTTCTTGATAACGGATCCGTTGCGGCAGCCGGGCACCTCTCTACCTTTAACTACGAGCAAGGTTTTACCGCCGTTCAAACCGTGGCTGGAAGTTTTGCGGTCGGTGTCGGAGAACGTGCTGAAGTTTTCGGTTCAGTCGGCGTTTTGACGCGGATCGATAGAGACTTAAGACCACTGTTTCAGTCTGGGCAACCTAACGTCGGTGGTGCAATCGTAGATTTCCCACATGTTAACTCGGCATTCAGCGGTAACAAATTTGGCGATGTCGTAATTGGTTTAAAAACGAACATATTGAGTGAGCGACAACAAGCACCCCTTGCACTAGCTGTCCGTGGTTGGGTGAAACTTCCAACTGGTGACAGAAAAGCAGGGACAACTACCGGTGAGCTTGACGGTGCGGTCGGTCTCGTCATGAGTAAAGCGGTGGGCAATGCTGAAATTGCCGCTCACTCGCAATTTGT
>DTWD01000344.1 GCA_012963185.1 Acidobacteriota bacterium | reverse complement strand
GTTCGCGCTCTAGATCTACATTGCGGTGCCTGGCGAGGTGTAAGTTGCAGTCTTCTGGGATACGGCGCATGATAATGTGGCAGAAAGGCGATCGGTGCGAGCTATGACACAGTTCTCATCCAACCGCTGGAACGCGGTCTTCTTTTTCGCGGGCATCGTAATGGGCGTCGCCGTGCCCGACGTGCGAGCACAAGACACCCGTCTTGTAGAGGCGGCGAAGTCACAAGATCGTGCAGCTGTTGACGTATTGTTGACCGAGCAAGTCGACGTCAATGTTCCTCAGCCTGACGGCGCGACCCCACTACACTGGGCGTCCTACCATGATGACCTAGAGGTCGTTGAATTGTTACTCGATGGTGGCGCCGAGATTGACGCCATAAACGATTACGGGATCACGCCGCTGAGTTTGGCTTGCGAGAATGGTGCGGTCACGATGGTGTCGCGTCTTATCGCTGCTGGTGCTAGCCCCGACATTGCACGGAGTACTGGTGAAACACCGTTGATGACCTGTGCGCGGACAGGATCGGTCGAGGCCGTCACAGCGTTGTTGGCTCGAGGTGCCGATCCGAATGCCACGGAATCATGGCATGGGCAAACTGCGTTGATGTGGGCGGCCGCGGAGACGCACACAGAGGTGGTGCGTGCGTTGATTGATCACGGAACGGAGATCAGTGCGCGTTCGAGTAGCGGGTATACCGCAATCCTGATTGCGGCTCGTGAAAACGCACCGAACCTGATCCGTTTGCTGCTAGAGGCCGGGGCTGATGTCAATGATGTATCTCCAGACGGGATGACCCCGTTGATGGTTGCGACGATTCGTGGCCATGCGGAGTTGGTTCTGGATTTACTAGAACGTGGTGCAGATCCGAATGCCGGCGGACCTGGATACACGGCGTTGCATTGGGTCTCTGGTGCGTGGCATACGGAACTTACGGGTAACGTGCTGGGTATTGACGTTGTACGTGAAAAGGAATGGCGGTCACTCAACGAATTTTCTGTTGATAGAAAGACAGCGGTTGTTGAGGCTCTCCTGCAGCACGGGGCTGATGTCAATGTTCGATTGGAGCGAGGACCTCCGCAGTTTGGCTACGCTAGTGGTCGTTTTCGAGTTGGCATAGTAGGCGCGACGCCGTTTTGGTTGGCGGCAATGGATGGGAATGTCGAGCTGATGCGGGTGTTGTCCGAGGCAGGAGCCGATGCCACGTTGGGAACGGACGAGGATACCTCACCGTTGATGGTGGCGGCTGGATTGGGGCAGGTTCCGGCGGAGACACGAGTGGCGCCGGAGGAATCATTGGCGGCTGTGGAGTTTGTGTTGTCGCTTGGAGCGAACGTGAATCGTGCGAACGCTGTTGGTCGAACAGCCCTACATGGTGCGGCTCACATTCGATCAGATGAGATTGTGCAAGTTCTTGTTGATCACGGAGCGGATGTCAATGCCGCCGATCAACGCGGGATCACGCCACTCATGATTGCAGAAGGGGGCGGTCATATCCTGTTGCCGGGTCTTGGTGGTGGTTCGACGGCAGACCTTCTCCGAACACTGGGTGGTAATGAAACACGACCGGAAGACTTTGTTGACCGATATCGCGAAGGGCCGATCCGTTGATGATGCGCGATAGCGTGGTCGGTGTTCTGTGCACTGGTCTGTTTTCTACCGTCGCGAGTATTGAGGTTTTCGGTCAGGAGGAACGAACGACAGCCGATCATCGTGCTGTTCTTGACCGGTACTGTGTTACCTGCCACAACGACCGGCTGCGCACGGGCAATTTGTCTCTCGACTCGATTGATAGTGAGGACGTGTCGCTTGATGCGTCGACATGGGAAAAAGTGCTTCAAAAAATGCAGACGCAGTCCATGCCTCCACCTGGCCGACCGAGACCAGATACGGAGACATATAATGCGTTTGCGTCATGGGCGCAGACCGAGTTGGATAATGCAGCAGCACGGGCTCCAAACCCTGGGCGCCCGACGATGCATCGACTCAATCGGCTTGAGTATGCGAATGCCATCCGCGATCTCATCGGGATGGAGATCGATAGTGACGTGCTTTTGCCGGCAGACGATCTTGCATTTGGCTTCGACAATAACGCCGATATTTTGACGGTGGCGCCGGGCATGATGGGGCGTTATATGTCCGTGGCGAGAAAGATTAGTCGTCTTGCGATCGGTGACCCATCGATCGAGCCAGACATCGTCCGATACCCGGTGTCGTCGGTGCTGAACCAAAACGAACGGATGAGTGAGGAACTGCCCTTCGGCTCCCGCGGCGGTACGTCTCTTCGGCATCATTTTCCATTGGATGGGGAATACATTGTCCGCGTCGGTCTGCAGGGGAATCGACGGGAACCTCAGGAAGTGGATGTGCGGATTGACGGTGTGCGTGTCGGGTTACTCCGCGTCGGACGGTGGTCGACGGAAGAGGATGAAGACCCACTGTATGTGCGTTTTCCGGCGCGAGCCGGCACCCATGTTGTGAGCGTGACATTTGCGGAGCGAACTGGCGTGACGGAAGGGGTGGCGCCAAGTCATTTACCGATATGGACGTTTTCGACGGGACGAGGATTCGTTGACCGGATGGCGTTGGAGAGTATTCAGGTCGAGGGGCCGTATGCGCCTGACACAATTGGTAGCGGTGTCGATGGTGAACGGGAGAGTGTGAGTCGACAACACATTTTTGTGTGTCGGCCGGGGAGTGACGGACAGGTTACGGAAGTAGCCTGCGCCGATGAGATCTTGGGGAACTTGGCTAGACGAGCGTATCGGAGGCCCATTAACGAGGTCGATTTGAGCGTCCTGCGTGACTTTTATGTTGCCGGACGTGAAGACGGTAGCTTTGATATGGGCATCCAGCGAGCGTTGGAAATGATCCTGGTTGACCCTGAATTTTTGTTTCGGATTGAACGTGACCCGAATGGTATAGCGCCTCGAACGGCCTATTGGGTGAGCGATCTGGAACTGGCCTCCCGATTGTCATTTTTTCTCTGGAGTAGTGTCCCTGACGATGAACTCCTCGAGGTTGCGGAGTCTGGCCGGCTCCGTGACGAGAGTGTGCTTGAGGAACAGGTCGAGCGGATGCTCGCGGATGATCGGTCACGCGTGTTGGTGACGAGCTTTGCGTCGCAATGGTTATCGCTCCGACGGATGCGTTCTGTAACACCGGACGTGAAGGCATTTCCGGCTTTTGACGATAATCTGCGTGATGATCTGGTGCGGGAGACCGAACTGTTTGTAGAAAGTCAGTTGCGTGAAGATCGAAGTGTGGTCGATTTATTGACCGCAGACTATACATTTATAAACGAACGCTTGGCTCGACATTACGGAATTGAGAATGTGTATGGCAGCCGTTTTCGACGGGTGCAGTGGAACGATGACCGACGTCGAGGCTTGCTCGGTCAGGGCAGTATTCTTACGGTGACGTCCCATGCAACGCGGACATCACCCGTTGTGCGCGGCAAATGGATATTGGAGAACATTCTTGGCACACCGCCACCTCCGCCTCCACCGGACGTGCCGCCCTTGCCTGACCGTGAGGCGACCCGCGGCGTCCAATCAATACGTGAACGGATGGAGGAACATCGTGCGAATCCGGTGTGCGCCAATTGTCACTCGCGTATGGATCCGCTTGGATTCGCACTGGAACACTTTGACGCCATCGGAAAATGGCGTGAGAATGGTCCGTCTGATACGGCGATTGACCCGTCAGGGATATTACCGGACGGGACGGGATTTGCGGACTTACCGGAATTGCGAGAGATCTTATTCTCACGCCGGCATGAATTTGTGACGACCGTGACAGAAAAGTTGTTGACCTACGCACTCGGGCGGGGCCTGGAATACTATGACCGGCCGGCGATTCGAGCCATTGTTCGTGATGCGGCGTCGGATAATTTCCGATGGTCGTCGTTGTTAGCAGGTGTTGCACAAAGTCTTCCGTTCCAGATGAGGAGATCGGCGTCATGATCATCACCAAAAAGTTATTGCCACGTCGTACGGTATTACGCGGACTGGGCACGGCGGTCGCGCTACCTTTGCTCGATGGGATGGTACCGGCGTTGACGGCTCTGAGCCGGACGGCGGCGGCTGCCAAGCCTCGGCTCGGGGTGGTCTACGTGCCGCATGGTGCGGTGATGGACAAATGGACGCCGGCTGAGGAAGGCGCGGGTTTTGGGTTTACGCCCATTTTGCAGCCATTGGAAGGGTATCGCGATCATCTGACGGTTGTGTCTGGACTCGACCATAAGCCGGCCGCGCAAATGCCAGGCGATCCTGCCGGAGGTCATGGACGGATCACGGGCGCGTTTCTCACAGGGGTGCATGCGAAACCGACCGAAGGAGCGGATTTCGAGGCGGGTCAGTCGGTTGATCAGATAGCGGCTGAGCAGTTGGGTCAGCAGACTCAATTGGCATCACTGGAAATAGGTATTGGGTTGCCAGAGTTCGGTGGTGCGTGTGACGCGGGGTTCAGCTGTGCGTACATCAGCACTCTGGCGTGGAGTACACCGACGACGCCGTTACCGATGGAGAGCCATCCGCGTGCGGTGTTTGAACGATTATTCGGGGATGGCACGACGACTGATCCCGAGGCGCGACGGAAACGAATGGCGCGTGACCGAAGCATTCTCGATGCGGTGACCGACAAAGTAGCGCGGTTGCAAGGGGGATTGGGCACGGCGGATCGCGCGAAGCTCACAGATTACCTGTCGGCGGTACGTGATGTAGAACG
>DTWD01000343.1 GCA_012963185.1 Acidobacteriota bacterium | reverse complement strand
TTGAACGACTCAAGGCGCAAATTGCAGAAACAAATAATGCCAATGATCGTGCGCGGCTTGAAATGGATCTCCGTGTTCGTGAAGCTCATTGGAATGCGATTCATGAGACTGAAGTTAAACCACCGAATGTTACCTATAGCGACACAATGACGTTGGTCAAAGGTGGGCGCGAAGTCCAACTGCATTTTGTTGGTCGCGGCCATACCGGCGGCGACACAATGGTGTTCTTACCGCAGGAGCGAATTGTCTTTACGGGCGATTTCTTTGTTGGAAGTCCCAATGCGAACGGGTTGCCTTATATGGGTGATGGATTTGTTGATGAATGGCCTTCGAGTTTACAGGCCCTCAAAGGACTCGACTTCGATGTAATAGTGCCAGGACATGGAACGCCATTTGGCGATCGTTCGCAGATCGACGATTTGCAGGCGTATCTTCGAGACCTGTGGTCTCAGGCGGCTGACCTTCGTGCTCAAGGTGTCTCAGCCGAGGATGCGGTTAGTCGCATTGATTTGACTCAGCATGAGTCAAATTATGGAGATCGAGTGCGAAATATTGATCCGAGGGCGGTCGTTCGGATCTATGAACGTCTACAGATCGATCATCCGATGTGATCGGAGAGTAGTGCTAACTGTGTAATCACTAAAGAGTGGTTCACGCCGCCTGAAATTTGTAACACGCATGGTCTTTATTCTTGTGGGCCACGATGCTGGTTTTGGGCTATTACTGTCCTAGACGACAAATTTCATACGTGTGCGCCGATAGGTGGTGAAATACGTTTATCTTTTTCGTCGATTGTAAGAACCTAATCACGGTTCTATCTAGACAATACATTCCATGGTGAATCAGTCAGATCTTCCGTGGTATCGGCAGGTCAATCGTGAACAGTGGAAGGCCTTTTTTGCCACCTTCTTTGGGTGGCTGCTTGATGGCTTTGACTTCACGATCATGACGTTCATTCTGATTGATATCCAACAAAGCTTCACCATAAATAATGCTTTAGCCGGACTGTTGGGAACGGTGACGCTATTTTTTCGTCTGCTCGGCGGTTTCGGGGCCGGCATGATGGCGGATCGCTATGGACGCAAGCTTCCTCTGATGCTGTCAATTCTGTGGTTTTCGATTTTTGCTGGACTGAGTGGTTTCTCCACATCGTACGCCATGCTTTTTGCGTGCCGTGCGCTTTTTGGGATCGGGATGGGCGGCGAGTGGGCGGCGGGGATGCCACTGGCTATTGAACACTGGCCCGCAAAATTTCGTGGGCTAGTCTCCGGGTTACTGCAGGGTGGTTTCTACTGGGGGTATATCGCGTCCGCTTTGGCATTTCACTACATATACCCTTACTTTGCTTCAATTCCAGATCCGTTTAGTCAAGAGCTTGGTTCGTCCATCGGTTGGCGGGTTATGTTCTGGATTGGTGTAGTGCCGGCGTTGTTCGTTTTGTGGATTCGATCCGGAGTGGCTGAAAGTCCGGTTTGGCTTGCTCGCAAGCGTCAGTTGAGCAAGGAGGGGCCGTCGACGCCTGCTGAAGGACTGTCGATTATTCATTTGTTCCGGCCTGACTTACGCTGGGTTACGGTTCAGACATCACTACTAATGGGCGCTTTTATGTTTTCCTACTACTCGATCACGTTCTGGTACCCAACCTTTCTGCAGGAATCCGGGCATAGCACGCTCGGCTACGTAATTGCATTTAACCTGGGAGCTATCGTCGGAATGGCGTTATGGGGGCGCGCATCCGAAACACGATTAGGAAGGCGTGGTGCCGTTTCGCTGGCAGCACTAATTGGCGTGATGTCAATTCCAGCATATGTTGGTGCGATGTCAAGCACGGGACTTGCTATTGGGGCCGTCGTGATGGGGGCCTGCGGAGCAGGGGTGTGGGGTATGGTGCCATCGTATTTAACAGAACGGTTTCCGACAGCGGTCCGTGGAGTTGGCCCCGGATTGTCGTATCACGTTGGGGCTGCGATTGGGTCGATGACACCGCTAATACTCGGTCAGTTACAGGATGGTGGTATGAGCGTTGTGCACGCAATGCAGATTTGTATTGCTGTGTCTGGTGTACTCGTTGGCATAATGATTTGGATGGGTCCAGAAACACGCGGTCGCCAGTTCACACCGGTTGACGCGATCTAGGGGAGTAGCGGAATGGCAAAAGAACGCGTATGGATGATGGGGTGCATGATCGTGGCCTCTTTTGTGGGTGGTATAGCAGCGAATTTGTTTCTGACGACTCGGGTTGGTGCGCAAGGTGCACCGCAGGTATTGACAACGAGTCAACTCAATCTGGTCGACCAGAGCGGTCGCCTGCGTGGAATTTTGGCCGGTACCGACGAGCGTGGCCTCAGTTCGTTGACGTTTTATGATGAGACTGG
>DTWD01000342.1 GCA_012963185.1 Acidobacteriota bacterium | reverse complement strand
GGAAGCCAAAGTCGTGTACGTGCATTCCGAACGGTTTGTGGCCGATATGGTCAAAGCCCTGCAGCATAACGCAATCAATGATTTCAAGCGTTATTATCGATCTCTGGATGCCCTGCTGATTGACGACATTCAGTTCTTTTCAGGAAAAGAGCACTCACAGGAAGAGTTTTTCCATACTTTCAATACGTTACTGGAAGGCCAACGACAAGTCGTGATTACCAGTGACCGTTTTCCACGTGAGATTTCCGGCGTTCAGGAGCGCCTGATTTCCCGTTTCGGTAGCGGACTGACTGTCCCGATCGACCCACCCGAACTCGAGACCCGAATGGCCATCTTAAAAAACAAGGCCCAACAAAAAGGCGTAGACCTACCCGAAGATGTGTGTTTCTTTGTAGCCAAACAGATTCGATCCAATGTTCGGGAGCTCGAGGGCGCGCTGCACCGGATTATCGCCAGTGCCAACTTTACCGGGCGCACTATCAACATCGACCTTACTCGGGAAGCCCTACGCGACCTGTTGGTTTTTCAAGAACGGCAGGTCACGATACAGAATATTCAGAAAGTAGTCGCGGAATACTTCAAAATGCGGGTCTCGGACCTGCATTCCAAGCGACGGAACCGCCAGATTACCCGACCACGCCAAATCGCCATGGCGTTAGCGAAGGAACTCACCACTATGAGTTTGCCAGAAATCGGCGATGCGTTCGGGGGTAGAGACCACACAACGGTATTGCATGCGCAACGGAAAATCGCCGAGTTGGTTAAGTCTGACCCGAAGATCAGCGAAGACTACCAAAACCTGCATCGCCTTCTGGGTGGATAACATGTGGGTGTCCAGTGAGAAACTATGGCATGATTTCCTTAACACCGTTTTCACGTCAACTTATCACCATAGACAGAATTTAGTCCACAGCATTACGAACACCATTTAGTTATACTAACTATTTGTTTTTATTACATATATATTCTTTTTCTAGTTATTAACAGCCCTTATTAAATTAGTAGACAGATTACCTATGAAATTATTAATAGAGCGAGAACAACTACTAACGCCACTTAACACCGTTACCAGTGTAGTAGAGCGCAGACAAACGCTACCAATTCTGGCGAATGTATTGATGCAACTGGAGAACAATATCCTCACATTGGTTGGCACCGATCTGGAGGTGGAAACCAGCATTCAAACGACTGCCTTAAGCGGCAGTGACGGTCAATGTACAGTGACCGCTCGCAAACTACTCGACATTTGTCGCGCGTTACCTGAAAACGCGACACTGGAATTCAGTGCAGAGGGGGGCAAGCTTAAGATTAAGTCAGGCCCGAGCCGCTTCAGCCTGCAAACACTACCAGCGGCTGATTTCCCGCGACTCGAGACCGAGACCTGGGAAGAACGAGTTCGCCTGGAGCAATCAGCACTGCGGGGCCTTTTTGACAAAACAGCTTTTTCGATGGCACAACAGGACGTACGCTATTTTTTAAATGGGGTACTTATTGAACTGGATGGTGATGCGATCATCTCCGTAGCAACGGATGGGCACCGGCTGGCACGCAGCCGAACAAAACTGGCCAGTACAGCCGGGGCACCGCGCCAGGTGATTGTCCCCCGAAAGGCCGTTCTGGAACTCAGCCGATTCCTCACCGAGGCCGGAGACGAGATAACATTCG
>DTWD01000341.1 GCA_012963185.1 Acidobacteriota bacterium | reverse complement strand
TGCCGAGGTTGATGAGGCATTCGCCACAGTTCTTGCGGCTTGCCAAGCACAGGACCGCGTTATCTGTGGCTGTGGCGACGGACGTGGTCGACTCCAACAGCGGCTCGATGAAGGCTGGAGGTTTGTGCTGCCGCTAGGGTAATTAACTGCTGATGAGCCACGCCTGTACTGGTACACGCTGAAGGGCGTACCAAACAGGAGTGGTTGATAACGAGTCCTTACTGTCCGATGTTGTGATTTTCAAGAAATGCTGCAATGGCGGTATAGATTCTTAGCATTTCATCAGTACTGAATCCGCCATGACCGCCACCGGGAATTGTGACAAGTTCGTTGGCGACGCCAGCACCGTCAAGCGCTTCATGCAGTCGCGTTGCATGTTTGTAGGGCACGATTGGGTCGGCATCACCATGGATCGTTAGGACCGGCGGTAATCCGCGTCGGACATACGTCGTCGGTGAGACGCTCTTAGCGATGTCATCGCGGTCGGCGTGACTTCCGAGCCAGGCTTCCGTGAAGTTCCCGGACACGCCCGGTGTGTCATGCAGAAGATCGTAGACATCGGTGATTCCGTACCAGTTGATTACAGCGGCTACTTTAAGTTCGGCGGTTGAGGTGTCGCCGGTTGTCCATGACCGTCGCCGGTCGCCTGGACATTGCCGGTCAAGCCCTGCAGAGGCCGGAAGAAAGCCCGTTGTGAGGGAGAGGTGTCCACCCGCTGAGTTGCCAGTAACGACAATGTTGTCGACATCAAAGTTGAATTGTTCAGCATTGCGGTAGACCCAACGGAGCGCGCAGCGACAATCCTCCACGGCTGCTGGTGCATGAGCATCGTCGGCCATCCGGTATTCGACGTTGACAACGGCCCACCCGTGATCCAAATAGGGAAGGAAATTCATCAAAGATGTTTCCTTGGCTCCGTTGGTCCATCCTCCGCCATGAATAAAGAGGAGGGTTGGCGCTGGTTCGGTCGCTCTTCTTGGCTGATAGACGTCCAGCTTCAGGTCGACACCGCCAGCTCGCAAATAAGTAATATTCGGTGCAAGACGATAGCCATTTGCGACCTCTACGAACTTTGTGGTGGTGGTGCTCAGCTGTGCGTTGGCTGGCACAACTGCGGCTAATGCGAGAATTGTTAAGAAAATGCTGCCGATGACCGTGGTCCGTGTCATGTGAAATACCTCGTTATCTCTTCCGGCTAGTTTCTTGACGATCCCATGAATAGTTGCAGCACGTACCAGAACATCAATGCGATCGACGCAAAGAGTGTGAGGGCGGCTGCCACATAGCGGTCTTCAGGATAGTGATGTAGTACGTTGGACGTGTCGTACAGGATGGCCGCCCCCGCCATGCCAATCATGGCGACCGAGAACCAGGTGCCAAGTTGAAAGCCGAACAAGAGCGCGGCGAAGATCGCGACGATTGCAAGAATGCCGATCCAGCGCAGTATGGCCCCGAGGAATGAAAAGTCTTTTCGTGTCCAGAAGACAATGGCAGTCAGCGCGGCGGAACCCAATAAGGTCACAGTGGCTGCACTTTCAATAACACCGCCGCCGGCATATGTCTGCGCCAGATAAAGCAACGGCACGAAGATAATGGCCTCACCAACAACAAACCCGCTCAGCGCCAAGTATTGATTTTTAAGAGATTTCGATTG
>DTWD01000340.1 GCA_012963185.1 Acidobacteriota bacterium | reverse complement strand
CCCGATTGGCAGGCTACCGACCTTAGCAGCTTACGCATGGTGACGACCGGATCGTCTATTGTGCCTCATTCGCTGATCGAGACTTGGCATGATCGCGGCATTCCGGTCATTCAGGTCTATGGTTCGACGGAAACGGGGCCGGTGGCGCTCTACCAGCGACGCGAAGATGCAATGATCTCGGTTGGTTCGGCTGGACAGGGGGCATTGCACACGGAACTCCGCATCGTAGACGATGGCGGTCATGATGTGCGGCCGGGAGCATCTGGGGAGTTGCTGTTGCGAGGGTCGAATCTTTTTCAGCAATACTGGGGAGATCGTAATGCCAGTAGAGACGCATTTGCGGTCGGCTGGTTTCGCACGGGAGATATCGGTTATCGGGACACACGCGGTTATGTCTTTATCAATGACCGTAAGACTGACGTGGTGATCTCGGGTGGTGAAAACATCTACCCCGCTGAACTCGAGCGGATTCTAGACGGAATTGATGGAATCATCGAAGCGGCAGTAGTAGGCGCCGCCGACGACCACTGGAGTGAGATTCCAGTGGCAATTGTCGTAATTGATGAGGGCGCGAAAATTACCGCCCAGGAGATTCTGTCAGCGTTCAAGGGGCGTCTTGCCCGATTCAAACATCCCAAAGCGGTGGGTTTTTTGTCTGCTTTACCACGCAATGTTATGGGAAAGGTACTGAAGCACGAGCTTCGGCGAGCGCTGGGAGATGGCTCGATCCCATTGATACAAAGATAACAAGCGCCAGTTCCCAGGCAAACTTCCCCCGCTAAAGCCCAATGGCGGCTAATTCAACATGCTGTTGCATGGGTTGGGTGCTTGAAAAATCGTGAACCCCGCCTATCGGACAGGGTTTCTTTTTTTGGATGTTGGCTGCCATTATCCAGGGCTGTCTCTTACCGTGTACTTCGGTTCACGCCCATCCAACCCAATCCAGTACTTAATGCAGTAACCAAGGGATAATGCCCTTAATGCTGGTTATTCCAGATTCGGGGTTTTGACCTTCTGTGCCATTCCTATTTTGTATAGACTTTTGCCTGTCCCGGCTGGCTCAGTTTGAATTTGGGGTTGCTATTTAGTCTCAGGGGCCTACGAACAGGAGCCGAATATGGAAATCGCAGTGATAGGTGGCGGACACGGATGTCACGCGGCGGCGGCCGATTTGAGTGAGCGGGGCCATCGGGTGCGGCTGTGGCGGCGCGACAGGGAAGCCTTCGCACCGACCCTGAAGCGCTCCGCCCTGACGCTCACCGATACCCAAGGCACGCGAGACGTAAGCCTGGGACTTGCCACCACCGATCTGGCACAAGCGGTAACGGGAGCCGAACTGGTCCTCATCCCGCTCCCGGCGACTGCGCAGGTGGTGCTGGGCCGCGACTTGGCGCCGCTACTCACCGATGGTCAGGTGGTCTTCCTGCCCCCGGGTACTTTCGGAAGTTACATTCTTGCGAACGCCGTCAAGCGGACAGGCACCGGTGCCAGGGTCACTTTTGCGGAGACCGGCACTTTGCCCTATCTAGCCCGCAAGCAGGCAACCGACCACATCGCGATCCGAGTCCGGGCGACGCGGCTCCCCACGGGCGTGTTACCGACTTCGGATTGCAGCCGTGCGCTTGATATCATCGGCGCAGCCTACCCATCGGTGGAGCCCATTGAGGACGTGCTGTCTGCTGCGCTGATGAACGCCGGACCCATTATCCATCCGCCCCTGATTCTCATGAACGCGGGCCCACTGGAACATTTCAAGGTCTGGGATATTCATAACGAAGGCACCCAGCCATCTGTTCGCCGGGTCACCGATGCGCTGGACGCAGAGCGCGTATCCATCCGCGAGGCCCTGGGCTACCGCCCACCCCACTTCCCGCTCGCAGATCACTATGACGACACGCGTGATGAATGGATGTACGGCAATACGTCCCACGAAAAACTCACCGACAGCGGCGATTGGCGCGAGGATATCGGACTCACGACTCATCGCTACATGCTG
>DTWD01000339.1 GCA_012963185.1 Acidobacteriota bacterium | reverse complement strand
CTCGCGAGAACGGCGGCGAAACCTTCACCGCGGCTGGGGTTTATCTATATTCCCAACGGTGCGAACATGCGACAGTGGACCCCTGAAGGGGACGGTGGGGCGCTCACATTGTCGAGAACGCTCCAGCCACTCGCGAAGGTACGTGACCATGTCGTGATTCCGACCGGTTTGGATCACCGGCAAGCCGAGGCGTGGGGTGATGGTAACGGCGAACACTCACGCGCGAGTTCGGTGTGGCTGAATGGCGTTCATCCGAAACGAACGGAAGGTGCGGATGTTGAAGCTGGCACGACGGCCGACCAGATAGCTGCGGCACAGCTTGGCCAGGAAACACCGCTGCCATCACTTGAGCTTGCCCTTGAGAATAGTTTTGTCGTCGGCAATTGTGACAATGGCTACAGTTGTGTCTATACCAACACCTTTTCATGGCGGTCGCCGACGACTCCGTTACCCATGGAACACAACCCGCGGATTGTGTTCGAACGACTGTTCGGGGAGGGCGGTACGGGTGAGCAACGTGCAGCGAGGCTGGCTGAAGACCGGAGCATCCTTGATGCGGTACGAGAAGATATGACGCGTTTAAACCAGACACTCGGAGCGGGAGACCGTTTACGCGTTACACAGTATCTTGATGCAGTCCGCGAGATCGAACGCCGTATCCAGCAAGCAGAGTCGCAGTCTGATGCTGCATTACCTGAAGTGCTTGAGCGTCCGGTGGGAATTCCCGAATCGTTTGACCAGCATGCGCGCTTAATGTTCGACCTTCAGGCACTGGCGTTTCAGGCGGATATTACGAGGGTCTTCACGTTCCTTATTGGCCGTGAGCAGACGACCCAGAGTTTTCCGGAGATTGGTGTGCCTGACCCGCATCACGCGATGTCGCATCACCAGTTGGATGTCGAGAAACTTGAAAAATACGCCAAGATCAACACCTATCAAGTGAGTTTGCTTGCAGGGTTTCTTGAAAAGTTACAGGCCACGCCAGACGGAGATGGCACACTCCTTGACCAGTCGATGATCCTATATGGTGGCGGCATCAGTGATGGTGACCAACATTCCCATATGGACCTTCCGCTGATACTAGCGGGCGGGGGGGCTGGCACGTTGCGAGGAGGGCGGCACCTTAAGTACGAAGATGAAACACCGATGACAAACTTGCTGGTTAGCATGCTGGATAAGGCTGGCGTGCCGGTCGACGGCCTCGGGGATAGCACAGGCCGTCTTTCGATGGATACGTTGACTGGTATTTAAAGGACTCGTAACACTGAGATTGTTAAAACACTATGGGTTGCAAAAAGCTGATAGCAAAGGTTAAGTGTTTCTTTGTTGCAATAGGGGTCTTATTGATTTGTGCCCCAGTAGTGGTGGCCGCTGAGCTACCTCTCATTGAAGCTGTTAAGGCGGGTGATGGCAACACGGTCCGATCGTTATTGGCGAATGGTGTTGCTGTTGACATTAGTGAGCCAGACGGCACCACCGCGCTGCATTGGGCTGCTCACCATAACCACGAGGACATTGCTCGATTACTTCTAGCGTCCGGTGCCGCTGTGGATGCAGTTAATCGGTATGAGGTTACGCCACTCGCGTTGGCTGCACTTAATGGAAGTGCTGGGATGATTGAACGGCTGCTGGAGGCGGGCGCTGATGTCAATCGTTCGAGTCCAGAAGGCGAAACGCCTTTGATGACAGCAGCGCGAACCGGGAATAGATCGGCGATAAACGTGTTGCTGGACTACGGTGCTGCTGTTGATGCAATTGAAGAATGGCGTGGCCAGACAGCGTTGATGTGGGCTGTTGCACAAAACCAAGTCGAGGCGGTTGATGTTTTGCTTCGTGCAGGCGCTGATCCGAATGCTCGCTCAACCGGCGGATTTACACCCATCTTATTTGCGGCCCGAGAGGGCTATTTGGGTGCACTTGATTCGCTGGTCCGTGCCGGGGCCAACGTTGATGACACTGTTCCGCGTAACGGTATGAGTGCGCTGGTGATGTCGGTGTACAACGCTCACTACGACTTTGCGAAAGGTTTGCTTGAGGCAGGGGCAAATCCGGATGCTGTTGAGAATGGATGGTCGGCACTTCATCAAGTCATATGGACGCGGCGGCCTAATCTTGGCCGGAATCCTCCCTTTCCGGTTCCGTATGGAGATCTTGACGCATTTGATCTTGTGCGTGCGTTAGTGGATGCGGGAGCTAATCTTGATATTCAACAGACCAAAGAACCGCGGGATGGCAACCGGAATGTTTTGAATCGTGTGGGGTCGACACCGTTCTTGCAGGCGGCAAAGGTGGCCGATGTCGAGATGATGCAGTTGTTAGCTGACTTGGGGGCTGACCCGTCGATCACCACCGAAGAGGGGTGCACGCCGCTGATGGCGGCGGCCGGGGTTGGTATTTGGAAAATTGGTGAGAACCCAGGGACTAACAACCAGGCGTTTTCTGCTGTGGCACTGGCCTGGGAACTCGGGAATGATGTCGCTGCGGCCGATGCCAATGGTGATACGGCATTGCACGGTGCGATCCATCGAGGAGCCGGAAATATTGTGGGGTTTTTGGTCGAGAAGGGTGCCAATATTGATGCTGTGAACGAGAAGGGCTGGTCGGCACTGTCGGTGGCGCAGGGGGTATTTTACCCGAATACGTTTAATCGCCATCCTGGACTTGTTACATTATTGACGGAATTAGGAGCTGATCCGAGTGTTGGCAAGAGACGAGAGGTGGACCTGTCACCTGAGGAACGCTTGGTGCTTGCACAGGACCAAGAGTAGTTCGCTGAAGAGTAGTGATTACGTTGTAAGAAGTAGATAATTAGGATGTTGGAGGACAAACTTATGAGTACTTGGACACAATCATCTTGGCGCACATTGATGCGGTTTGGTGTCGTTAGTGTGGCTCTTAGTGCGGTGGTCGCCGTTTTTATGGCGATTCCCAGTGCTGAGGAAGCCCAGGCGGGCCCAGAAGGCTATATCAGTGGTGTGGTCGAAAGTAGTGCTGGTCCTGAGGCCGGCGTGTGGGTTATTGCCGAAACCGAAGAACTAGAGACGAAATTTGCCAAGATTGTTGTGACTGATGATAGTGGCCACTTCGTGTTACCGGAGCTTCCGGATGTTACCTATGACGTGTGGGTACGCGGTTACGGACTGGTTGACTCCGAGAAGGTCAAGTTGTCGCCCACGACCGAAGAGATTAACTTGACAGGTGTTGTTGCGCCGAACGAACAAGCGGCCGCGCAATACTACCCTGGGAACTACTGGTACTCGTTGATCGAACCTCCTGCCGCCAGCGAATTTCCTGGTACGGGACCGAGTGGGAATGGCATTTCGCCGAGCTTGAAGAGCCAGGCGGCGTGGGTAGACATCATGAAGCAGGGGTGTCAGTTGTGCCATCAACTTGGGAATACCGCGACGCGCGAAGTGCAGCATGTCGACGAATTCGATTCGACAGCAGCAGCGTGGGATCATCGCGTGCAGACTGGCCAGCGCGGAACGTCGATGAGCGCGACAATGAATCGCTTCGGGCGACAGCGCGCGCTTGATATGTTCGCTGATTGGTCAGACCGTATTGCGGCCGGCGAGACACCGCCGCGGCCGCCACGCCCAACAGGCAAAGAGCGGAACCTTGTAGTTACGTTGTGGGATTGGGGCACGGACGCATCCTTCATCCATGACGAAATTACGACCGATAAGCGGAATCCGACTGTCAATGGATTTGGTCCGGTTTATGGTGTATCCGCTGGACATGGCAGTTTGACGATTGTTGACCCGGTTGCAAATAGTTCAGTTGAACTTCCTATTCCTGTGCGGCCTGAGGATCCAAATGCTGTGCCTTCACGTTTCCCACAGGAACAGTTGGAGCCTTCTTACTATTGGGGCGACCAATTGCTCTGGGGCCGTGGTGGTCCAGACGGACAGGAGAATTCTTCTGATCCACACAACCCCATGATGGACCAGAAGGGTCGTGTTTGGATGACATCGACGGTTCGAGCGCGCCCCAATCCAGATTGGTGCAAGGAAGGCTCGGATAATCAATACGCGAAATATTGGCCTATCAATATGAGCGGGCGGCAGGCATCGTTCTACGATCCTGAAAGTGAAGAGTTTGTTCTCGTCGACACCTGCTATGGCACGCATCATCTCCAGTTTGCTGAAGATGCTAACGACACGCTGTGGTTCAGTGGAGACAGCAGCGCAGTCGGCTGGATCGATACCAAGACTTACGATGAAACCGGCGATGAACGGTATTCGCAAGGTTGGTGTCCTACAGTTATCGACACCAATGGTGATGGTGAAATCACGAAGCCGTGGAACGAGCCGAATCGCCGTGGCGAAGTAGAAATTGATCCAAGGAAAGACACAAGGATTGTCGGCTTCGGTTATGGCATTATCGCGAGTCCAACCGATGGTTCAATTTGGATTACGCGCACCGGCCCGTTCCCGGGTCGACTCGTTCGTCTTGACCGTGGTGATAATCCTCCAGAGACCTGTGTCGCTGAAGTGTATGAGCCGCCATCGATTGAGAACCCGAACGTCGACGCAGATCAGACCGGGTTCGCGCCTCGTGGTATTGATGTCGACCGGAATGGCATCATCTGGACTGCACTGTCAGGTAGTAGTCAGATGGCCAGCTTTGATCGCTCGAAGTGTGCTGTGACGAATGGGCCGACCGCGACAGGTCAGCACTGCCCTGAGGGATGGACGGTCTACGACACACCAGGTCCACAAATGAAGAATGTTGAGACACCTGGCAGTGCGGACTTCCACTACTACAGCTGGGTTGACCAGTACAACACTCTTGGACTCGGTGAGAATATTCCGATCGCCGATGGATCGACTTCCGATTCATTGTTAGCGCTGGACCCAGACAGTGGCGAATGGACGATCCTTCGAGTGCCGTACCCGATGGCGTTTTACTCGCGTGGTCTTGACGGTCGTATTGATGACCCAAATGCTGGTTGGAAAGGTCGTGGGCTGTGGGCCAATTACGGGTCAAATTACGTTTGGCACACTGAAGGTGGGAAGGGTACCAAGGCCAAGATGGTTCACTTCCAAATGCGGCCGAACCCGCTGGCAAAATAGCGGCTGTAGACCGTCGGTCAGTCGTGTTCGTTGTAAAGGGGACAGGCGTTATTGTGGCGTCTGTCCCTTCGTTTTTATTATGTGATAGGAGACGCATCGCCATGTTTACTTGTCACTGCGAAGATCATCCGTGGGCGATGGGACAGATAGTGGTTGAACAATGATGAGGTGGATAACGATGTGTTCGGGTCGATGTGTTCTTGTTGCGTTGATGTTGTTCGTCGTTGGATGCGGTTCTACCGGTTCGCCTGAACCCGCGAGTGTGGTGGATGCGGAACCTGAAGCGCCGCCACCGCCGTATCACGTGTATGTTACGAATGAACGTGGAGGTGACCTGGCCGTTATTGCGGGAGAGACCCATGATGTTCTTGCGACGATTCCTCTCGGCAAGCGACCGCGCGGAATCAAGGTGTCTCCTGACAAGGCACAACTGTTTGTTGCCTTGAGCGGTTCACCACCGGCCCCGCCTGGAACCGATGAAAGCACATTGCCCCCACCGGACCGTGAAGCTGATGGGATTGGAATTGTCGACATTGCGTCAGGAGAGGTCGTAAATGTGGTCCGCGCCGGAACCGATCCTGAACAAGTTGCGATTAGTGCAGACGGAATGAGACTTTATGTTGCGAATGAAGATGCAGGAGCGGTCAGCGTTGTAGAGATTACAACTGGCGAGGTCCTTGCGAGTCTTGAAGTTGGTGGCGAACCGGAAGGTGTTCGGATCAGTCCTGACGGGTCGGTTGTATACGTCACGTCAGAGGAAGACAATCAGGTATCGGTGATCGATACGGCTGCCAATGAAGTTATTGCGCGGTTTGAGGTCGGAGCGAGGCCACGAGCTTCTGCGTTTGCACCGAGTGGCGACCGTGCGTATGTGACGGCTGAAAACAGTGCAACCGTGCATGTGATTGACACAACGGTCCACGAAGTGGTTCACACGATCCAACTTACTGGTGAAATGGTTCGTCCGATGGGCGTTGTCGTCTCTCCCGACTCGTCGACGGTGTATGTCACGACTGGTCGTGGTCGTACTGTCGTTGCGATTGATGCGGTGACGTATGAACCGGTTGCATCCGTCGAAGTTGGTACACGGCCGTGGGGTATTGGGATCACTCGAGACGGACGTTATCTCTACACGGCGAATGGTCCGTCGAATGACGTGAGTGTAGTCGACACAGACTCAATGAGTGTTGTTGCTACGGTGCCGGTTGGCGAGATGCCTTGGGGGATTGCGATCATTGAATGATCGTTGTGGGTGGATGAATTGCCATCGGATGGTGTGTGCCGAGGTTAGACGGTCACGAAATCGGTGAGCGACGTTGGAGGAGGACCGATGCGTAAGCAGGAAATCAGAATCGGCATGACATTGATGGTGCTTGTCGTCGGTGTTATAACCGTGATGGCACGTTCTGTCGTTGAAATCACTCAGCCGCCGACTGCTGATGAACTCGCTGAGATGACAGCGATTCGACCTGTCCCTGGAAAGAATGGTTTATACGTGATTCCAGGTTATGACGGTGGGACGACGGGTGGCAATGTCGCTGTGCGTGTCACGAATGACGGTGTCATTCTTGTGGATAACAAATTTCCGTACAGTTTCGAAATGATATCGACCGAGGTGCGTAAAGTGACATCGTTGCCTGTTAAATACGTACTTGATACGCATCATCACAGTGACCACAGTGGCAGCAATGCAGATTTTATGGCGGGTGGTGAGGTCATCGCCCATAAGAATGCACGCGGCAACATTGTTCGAAATAATCTGCCCGGGGCGCCTCGTGTTGTCTTTAGTGATGAAACATCTGTGTTTCTTGGTGGTGTGGAAGCGCAGGCACATCACTTTGGACGGGGACATACAAATGGTGATGCCGTGGTGTTCTTTCCGGATTTGAAAACCGTGCACACCGGCGACCTGTTTATTTGGGGAAAGCGTTCTGACGGCAGTGCCTTGTCGCCGTTTATGGATTACAGCAACGGGGGGAGTGGTCTTGAATGGACTGCGACGCTCGATGGTGTTCTAGAACTTGATTTTGACACCGCCATTCCTGGCCATGGTCCAGTGCTGACAAAAGATGAAGTCAGAACGTTCCGCAATCGTATGCAAGCATTGCAGGACCGGATGCGCGCCGCGATTGACGGAGGTGCGACTCGTGACAATATTGTGAGTCGTGTTGATACGACCGACCTTGACTGGCCGTTTCGACCGACCGCGCTTCAAGCGTTTTATGACGAAGTAGTTGCTGTGCAATAGGAGAATTGACCATGACATTTCATCGTTTCGTTCGACATTCGTGGTTTGCCGTTCTCGTCGTGGGAATTGTTTTGGGTATTCCGGGCCTGGTGGGTGCACAGGACGAGGTTGCGCCGACGTTCACGAAAGATGTGCTGCCTATCCTGCAGCGATCATGCCAGCAGTGTCATCGACCGGGGTCAGTCGCACCGATGTCACTTCTGACGTACGAAGAGGTTCGCCCTTGGGCGCGCGCGATCAGGGATCGCACGGCGCAACGAGAGATGCCACCGTGGTATGTCGAGCGGAATGTCGGCGTGCGTCAATTTAAGGAAGACCCATCTTTGACGGATGCGGAGATCTCCATAATTGCGTCATGGGTCGATGTCGGTGCACCACGAGGGAACCCAGAAGATGCGCCACCACCAATTGCGCTGGAGTCGTTAGATGAATGGCGTATTGGTACACCGGAATGGATCGTTGAGTTACCTGAAGAGCAAACAATTGGAGATGTTGACGCGGATCGCTGGCTTGATATGTGGGCTGATTCACGGCTGACCGAAGACCGTTACATTAAGGCGGTTGAGACGAAACCCTCTCCGGGGTCCTATCCTGTTGTGCATCATGTGGCGACATCGATGCGGTGGGAAGAAGAGGATGGCGAAGAAGGCGGTGGATTTCTGAATGAATATGCGATGGGTAAGAATGGCGATATCTTTCCGGATGGAACCGGACGTCTCATCAAGGCGGGCACTCAAATACGGTTCAATATACATTACAGTTCGATCGGCGAAGAGACCAAAGACCGAACTCGCGTTGGACTTCAGTTTTATCCAGCTGGTTATGTGCCGGAACGCGTGTTGATTTCTCGTCATGTCGGTGACAGTTTTGACACGCTCGATATTCCGGCAGGGACTGAGAACGCTCGAAGCGATGGTTATTACGTCCTTCCAGAACCGACGCAGGTCACGGGTTTTCAGCCGCACATGCATATACGTGGAAAGCGTATGTGTGTGGAGGCGATTCACCCGAGCGGTGTCATTGAAACATTGAGTTGCACGGGTCACAACTTTGGATGGCACATCGTTTACAACTATGCGGACGGGGAAGCTCCGTTACTTCCGGCCGGGTCGATTCTTCACGTTATGGGTTGGCACGACAATACGGCGAGTAACCGTTACAACCCAGATCCCAAAAATTGGGTGGGATTCGGTAATCGTTCAATCGACGACATGAGCTTTGCGTGGATGAGTTTTTACCATATGCCACAAGAGGTTTTTGATCAGAAGCTGTTGGATCGCAGTCGGCTGTCTAATAATAATTAATGTCCATCTGCAAGTAGTTATTGATCCGGGTTGAATCGATGCGGAACAAAGTAAAAACCGTTTTATGCGCGCTTATGATTTCGGTTTTTGGAGGAGTCGCTTCATTTGCCCAGACGTACCATAGCGGACAGAATCTTCAGCCCGTGTTTGAGGGATGGGAGCAGAATCCAGATGGTAGTTTCGATATGGCCTTTGGATATCTGAATCGTAACTATGAAGAGCACCTCAATATTCCAGTCGGTGAATCAAATTACTTTGAACCGGGCGAGCCAGACCGAGGTCAACCAGCCTTCTTTTATCCCAGGCGTCAGCGTTTTAGTTTTCGGGTGCGCGTGCCGGCGGATTGGGGAGATAAGGAATTAGTCTGGACGGTGACAGCGAATGGTCGTACGGACCGAGCCGTCGGTTGGCTTGTGCCGGAACAGATCATTGATGATCAGGTCGTGGCCATGAATCGTAGTGGTGGTGGTGCGCCAGATATTGACAACGGTTCACCATCTATTGTCCTGCTTGAACAGACACAACGGTCTGTTAAGGTGGGCGAACCACTCGTGTTAACCGCTGTTATCCAGGATGACGGGATTCCAGAGATGCGAGCGGCCCGTCAGAGTCGTCCGCCTGGTCGACGCAATGCGCTCGGTCTCCGAGTTGCGTGGTTGCACTACCGAGGTGTTGGTGAGGTCACCTTTAATCCGTGGACACCGCCGATGGCCGACCACGTACCAGGTTGGACCCCGCCGCCTGTTCCAGATGCTGGTAGAACAGTTACCACTGCGCGGTTTAGTGAACCAGGAACGTATGTTATTCGTGGGTTAGCGGATGACGGCTACCTGTATAGCAGCACCGATGTCACAGTGACCGTGACGCGTTAGCGATCCTAGTAATTCTACCGGAACACCTTTACGGTAAGGTAAACGCGAGTAGTTCAGCTGGTACGGATCCACCGCCCATAGCAACGACGATGTACTGCGTATCATCGACCATATAGGTCATTGGTGTGCCGGTCTGTGGTGCTGGCATATACACGGCCCCGACATTGTCTCCAGTCTGTTTATCGTAGGCTCGTAACATTGCACCACGCCGACCGTCGGGCATTGTCCAAAAACCTCGGTCAGCTGCGTTCCGTCCACCTTCACCAGAGATTACCAACGTCTTTGTGGTTAGTGTTCCGACAGGCCCCTGTCGACCTGTTCGTGGAATGTCGACGTTACGCAGGGCCGGATGATTCCGAACGGAATCGGGTGTTTCTCCATGGGCGACCTGCCAAACGATTTCTCCCTGATTGAGGTCAATGGCCGTAATGCGGCCCCATGGTGGTTTCATAAGAGGAAGCCCCATGACTGTCTGGCCTGGACCACGGGCGGGGCCGTTAATGTAATTCATGTCTGATCGGTCAGGGTCGTGACGCATCGATAGCACGCGGCTCAATGTTTGCGAAAAGATATACAGAATCCCCGTCTCTGGGTCGTAGGACCCACCTGGCCAATTGGCACCGTTTGGTACGAACAGCGTGCCAAATTTATCGCCATCGCCTCTGGCGATCGGTGGGGTGAACACAGGGCCAGTTCTGTACTGTTGTGCAATTCGAAGCGCTTCAGCTTTAATCTCCGGTGTGAGGTCATTAATTTCGCTCAGCTCAAAGCCCTGACGCTCGAACGGAGGCGGCTTGGTCGGAAATGGCTGTGTCGGAGCGTAGGTTTCACTAGGGAGATCGCCTGCGGGGACAGGACGTTCTTCGATTGGCCACACTGGTTCGCCGGTCAATCGGTCAAACACATAAACCCAGCCTTGCTTTGTTGGTTGAGCGATCGCCTTGATCATACGGCCGTCTACCGTTATGTCTGCGAGGATCGGTGCACACGGTACGTCATAGTCCCAGATTGGATGGTGCACGAATTGGAAATGCCAGATTCGTTGACCAGTATTAACATCGACTGCAACCAAACTTTCTGCAAATAAATTGTCCCCGGGTCGATGCCCTCCGTAATAGTCTCCTGTGGGAATTTCCACTGGTAGATACGCAATGCCGAGCTCGGTGTCGACAGTCATTTGCGTCCAAACACCAGTGTTCCCCGTGTACTCCCACGAGTCGTCCTTCCAGGTCTCATGGCCGAATTCGCCAGGCTGTGGGATTGTGTGGAAAATCCAGAGGCGTTCTCCCGTTTTTGCGTCGAAACCGCGCACATAACCTTTCGCATTTCGTCGACTGGGTGGTGTGCCGCCCGCACGACTTGCGGCTCCAACCAGAACAACGTTCCCGGCCACAACCGGTGCTCCGTTCCATGCAAGTTCGCTCTTGACCGGGTCGAGTTCTTGGTCATTATGCTGTTTCAGGTCGACGATGCCATTAATGCCAAAGCTCGTGATCGGTCGACCTGTTTGTGCGTTAAGCGCAACGAGTTGGTACCCGATAGTGACGAAGTAGATACGTTCGTCTGCCGACCCGTCAGTCCAGTAACCGACACCGCGTCCGGAGAGACGCCGCATTGACTGTTCGGCGCGGTCTTCTTCGTCGATTCGATACATCCATAGCTGTTCGCCAGTTGTCGCATCAAGCGCAACGACGTTTCGGCGACTTCCGGCGGTTGTATAGAGGACACCATCAATGACCAGAGGTGTCGATTGCAGATTGAAATCTGGGCTGGGGCCGAGGTTGTCCGTTTTGAAACGCCATGCGATCTCAAGGCTATCGAAGTTATCGGCATGAACTTGGTCCAGTGGTGCGTACCGGGTGGCTCCTAAGTCACCGGCCCACGTCCGCCATTCACCGTTAGTAGTTCCATGTTGGGCGAGCGCAGGAACCGCCAGAACCAGGTAGGCGGCGAGTCCAACGGCACTAGTCACTACAGGACATCCTGTTCGCATGTGATCATCATACTCGCACGGTTGCCCCTGCAACTGGAATCGCATACGCTATCCCTTCAACTCGGGATTGTTCCCGACATTTTCAAGGACTAAGGCTCGCGCTATGAAGATTTTATGTGCTGTGATGCTCTCGCTTGTCGTTGCCGTTACACCGCTGTCGGCGGAGCAGGAACCTGAAATTGACATTCAGCAGTTGTTGGCGGATTTTGCTCGAGAGGATTCCTCAAACGATATGTCACTGCGTGTTATCCATCTGAATGATGTGACCACGAATGCGCTGTTTGACCCGCCTCAAAGGTTCGTGCTTCGTGCACAGGCGCGAAGCCAAACGATGTTCTTCGTAACGGGTGTCGCGCTCCAGGATATGGAACTTGACATGGATTTTCAGTTGGTGGAGACCGCATCCTTGGGACAGCAGACGTACCGGGTTAACAGAACCAACTGGGACAATATGGAAAATGGTGCCCAGCTGTCGGAAGGTGAAGAATTTACAGGGATTTTATCGATTGAAAACTTGTTGCCGCTCCGGTCTCGGGTTGCGTTGGTTCAAGGAAATTTCCTTCGATTTGAATGGGAGTTTTCTCCGAACGTGTTGCGTCAGCTAGAGGCCGCGCAAGACTGAGCTGATTGTATCTATGCGATGAAGAGATGGCCGGGGTTTTGCCCGGCCATTCTTCTGTACCGACATATCTATCTACGCGATGATCTGTGGAATGGGAACGCCGTGGACATCCGTGAGTCTCATGTCGCGGCCGT
>DTWD01000338.1 GCA_012963185.1 Acidobacteriota bacterium | reverse complement strand
TCCATCGGCCAAGACCATGCCAGCGATGAACAGGGTGTGCACGAGTCCAATTAATAAAGCTTTACGCATCATTAAACCTCTCTCTGGAACACTGTCAGAAACCCGATCATAATCGCTTTCCTGTTTTACGTCAGGAGTGGGCGGTTGAGCAGGTTTTATTTGGCTGGAGAAGGTTGCTGACTATCGCCTCTGAGGTGGTCGACCATCGACCGAGCAATTTTTACGATACCGCGTTCAAAGCTTCCAATGGACCCGAATCGATTGGCTCTGTTTCGCACTAATCGTTTAGGTTTTACTGTGGATAACTGACCTAGATGATGAACGAGTCGCTCCATCACGAGTCGAGCCGCCGCATCGTAATCTCGCTGCGCACCGCCAGGGGGTTCCGGCACAATTGCATCAATAACCCCTTGTTCGAGCAGGTCATGAGCACAAAGTTTTAGCCCTGACACAAGTTTGTCGGTTTGTGTCGCGTCCCGCAGTAGGATCGCGGCGGCTCCTTCTGGGGCAATAACCGAATAAACGGCGTTCTCTTGCATCAAAATGACGTCTGCGAGCCCGAGGGCGAGTGCTCCACCGCTCCCGCCTTCGCCAATAACCACATTTACGATTGGAACTTTCAAGCTTGCAAGGAGGCCAAGATTTTCGCCAATTGTCAGTGCAATGCCGCGGTGCTCGGCTTCAAGTCCCGGGAAGGCTCCTGGCGTATCAACGAGCGTTACGACTGGGAAGTCAAATTTTTCAGCCAGTCTAAGAAGTCGATGGGCTTTCCGGTAACCTTCGGGCATCGGCATAACTTGTCCCGTTTGCGCGATAAGCATGACCGGTCGGCCAAGCAGGTCGGCGATGCCACCAATGATCGCTGAGTCATCTCCGTAACATCGGTCTCCGTGTAACTCGGTAAATGCGGAAAATATGCGCGGTATATAGTCCTTCGCCCGCGGCCGTTCAGAGGACCTTGCTAACTCCATAATCTGACTTGCGGTACGCGTTGGCTTTGGCGTCGGTGCTAAGTGCACGGCCGGCCATGTACCGTGTTGGTTCGCGGTTAGCTGAGATATCAACACAGCGAGCTGATTGCGTAGTGCGGGACGCGGAGTGATCATGTCGATCATTCCGTGTTTCAGGACCGTTTCCGCACTTCTTTCTTCTTTCGGAATACGTTCAGCAATCGTACCTTCGACAACACGCGCACCAACGAAACCGATTTGTGCGCCTGGTTCACCAATCAGAATGTCACCAAGAGAACCGAAACTTGCGAACGTGCCACCGAAGCTCGGGTTTGTGAGGACAGATAAGTAGGGCAATCCAGCTGCTTTGTGAGCGGCGACGGCTGTTGCCGTCTTTGCCATCTGCATCAGCGCGAGCATGCCTTCCTGAATTCTGGCGCCTCCGCTTGCGAGAATAGATACGACAGGAAGTTTTCGGCGTGTCGCCACCTGAAAAGCCCGGGCCACTTTTTCACCGACCACGGAGCCCATCGTGCCACCGAGAAAGTCAAACTCAAGAGAAATCAGAACAAGTGGCCGTCCGTCCAATCTTGCTTTTCCGCTGAGGGCGGCTTCATGCATGCCGGTTCGTTGTTCAGCTTCGCGCAGTCTTTCGCGGTATGGTTCAGTGACGCTAAATTCCAAAGGGTCCGCTGAGTACAGCCTTTTTCCAATTTCACGAAAGGTGTCTGGGTC
>DTWD01000337.1 GCA_012963185.1 Acidobacteriota bacterium | reverse complement strand
GGGGCTTTTGATAGACTCGGAACTCTCATGCCTCCTGTGTCGGTCGTCATCATCACCCAGAACGAAGCCGACAACATTCGCAATGCTCTTGAATCTGTGCAGTGGGCCGATGACATTATCGTTGTCGATTCAGGCAGCACTGACGACACAATCCAAATTGCAAAACAGTTTACGGACCGCATAGTCAGTCACAAGTGGACAGGGTACGGCGCCCAAAAGAATTACGGCGCTTCCTTAGCTACTCATGACTGGATTCTCTCACTTGATGCTGATGAACAACTCTCCTCAGCATTGACTGAAGAAATCCATTCCCTGCTCGAGAATGAACCAACTGTCCGTGGATACAGAATGCCCCGGGTTACACACTATCTTGGCCAATGGATTCGCACGACCGACTGGTACCCTGATTACCAACTCCGTCTCTATGACCGGCGTGTCGCACGATGGTCTGATCATTTGGTTCACGAATCAGTCAGTGTGAATGGCCCAATCGAATACTTACGCTCAGAACTAGAGCACTTTGCTTACCGAAATGTTTCACAGCATCTTGCAACAATAGACCGGTACACAACGCTCGCCGCACAACAAATGCTCAACAATGGACGTCAAGCACATACGCTTGATCTCGTACTGCATCCGTTGTGCGCGTTCCTCCGCAACTACATTGCTCGCGGCGGCTTCCGCAGTGGCTCCGTCGGTATTATCGTGTCGCTTCTGAACTCGTACTATGTTTTTTTGAAATTCGCCAAACTATGGGAAGCCCAGCGCTCCGCTGCAGACGAATAAAAGTTCACGCTAATCTCGCTAATGTTTACGCTTCATATCGACACATCCCGCACATGGCGCGGCGGACAAAATCAAGTACTGCTCACTGTGCTTGGTCTTCGTAAGCGCGGCCATCGCACAGCATTGGTTATGCGCTCAGATAGCGAACTATCTCAGCGAAGCCCAGACCACGCCGACAATTTTTCGCTAAACCCAAGAAGGGAAAGTGACATTCAAGCCGGTTGGCGTCTATCGAAACTCTTACAATCGCTTCGTCCGAACATCGTGCACGCGCACGATGCCCATGCAGTCAGCATTGCATTGATCGCTCGACTACTTACTCCAAAACATCATCCGCTTCCCGTTGTCGCCTCACGCCGGGTCGATTTTCACGTCGGTCACAATGTATTTTCTCGTTGGAAATACGCCCAAGTCGACCATTTTCTCTGTGCCTCTCGGGCAATCCACAACATGCTGATAGAGGACGGTATTCACACCGAACGCGCGACCGTTGTGCACGAAGGCATTGACCTTACTCGAATAGACAACGCCCCTTTCCTGGATCTCCACGAAGAGTTTTCGCTACCGATTGGCTGTCCCGTGATTGGAAATGTTGCTGCGCTTGTCCCTCATAAGGGACAAGCCTGTCTGATTGAAGCTGCTCATCAAGTTCTACAAGAGGTTCCTGAGGCACGCTTCCTCATCGTTGGCACCGGCAAACTTGAAGAAACATTACGTCACCAAATCCATTCTTTGAATCTTGAACGGCAAGTAATTCTGACTGGGTTTAGGAATGATGTTTTGTCCGTTTTAAAAAGTCTCGACCTTTTTGCAATGAGTTCGTTAACCGAAGGTCTTGGTACCTCCGTACTCGACGCAATGGCCGCGCATCAAGCAGTCGTTGCAACTCGTGCTGGTGGCATACCCGAAAGTGTGGTTGATGGAGAAACGGGTTTCCTGACGTCTGTTGGGGACGCCAACAACATGTCCCGTGCCATCGTCTCGCTTCTTAAAGACTCTGACCGTCGGCAAGCGTTCGGGAAAGCGGGCCGACAACGCGCCCAGCAACTCTTTAATGATGACCGGATGGTCGAACGAACGACCGACGTCTACGCGGCCCAGGTCGACACCACCCACGCAACGGACAAAGGTCATCACGACGAGAAGTAGTAAATCCGCACTGGTCCATCATGCTGACCTGATAGAGAGAAAAATCGTATTTCACTGGATCAATAGGGTCAAAACGACGTAATTCATTGGTGATATCTCGTGCCATCGCCCATCCTGGACTTCGGTAACTGGTCAAACCAAGGCATTGACCCACACGAATGATGTGAGTATCCAGCGGTATCACCAACTGGTCAGGCCGTACCGTTGCCCAGACACCAAGATCGCGTTGATCTCGACGTACCATCCACCGCAGATAGAGGTTCAGTCGTTTACACGCACTACCTTTCGACGGTCGCGAAAAAAAATATGAGACATTGCGCCTTCTATCGCCGCCGTAAACCGAATCAAGGTCGACACCAAGCGCACGACTAGAAAATGATTCAAGAGCATCCCCAATATCAGGCATGCTGGCGTCATATCCTTCGTTGAAAAATGTCTCGATCGAACCACTGGTTAAAAGCATTCGCTGCAAAATCGATAAAAGTGCCAGCAAATCTCGGCCGTGTATCCATCGGTGCGTAATCGAACCGATCGTGTGGCGATGCTCTGATACATCAAATTGTCTTACGAATTGCGCAGGCGAATCTCCCATGACAGCAAGGAGGACATCTATGGATTGGAGAATACTGGTAACACGACCGAACGCAAGGGCGGCAGCGCAAAAGCCAACCACTTCTCGGTCCTTTGCATTACGAAATTTATGAACACGCTGAATGGGATCGGCTATATCTCGACATTGATCAAACTGCTGGTACAACGAATCGAGCGTTGACTGTGCTTGTGCCGGTAAACGTACACTCACTCGGAAGACCAAGCGATCGTATTTGCCTCAGCCACACCATCATTGGTATAAACTACTCGGCCATTAACCACGGTAGCGGCAACCGCACCCCGCAACCGCCAACCATCGAATGGCGTATTCCGAGCTTTTGAACGAAACTGATCTGCTGCAACCTCAATAGTGGTATCGGGTGACAAAATCGTAATGTCAGCAGCGTCACCCGGGGCCAACCGCCCCCCTGGGACATTCAAAATCCTAGCTGGATTAGAAGACAGCAACGTAACGAATTGTGAAAGCGACAAGACATCCCGATGAACTAGTCGATCAAGTGACAGTGATACAGCCGTTTCAAGACCAACGATACCGAATGGCGCCTCAGAAAATTCTTGCGCTTTTTCGTCGGCATGATGCGGTGCATGATCCGTTGCGATCACGTCGATCGTTCCATCTACCAACCCTGAAAGCATCGCATCACGATCAACTGCAGCACGCAAAGGTGGATTCATTTTGAACTGATTTGGATCGTACCGAAGATCTTCA
The DNA here is from genome assembly GCA_012963185.1 of Acidobacteriota bacterium. Next base: position 39 of record DTWD01000337.1, on the reverse strand, counting down.
TCGGTCAAAATAAAATGATGCGGCGTGACCTCGCAGGTC
>DTWD01000336.1 GCA_012963185.1 Acidobacteriota bacterium | reverse complement strand
TCGGTAAGCCCGACAGTACCAATTGGTGGGTGAGAAAAAATCACGCTTGGAATATTGTCGTAGTCGAGGCAGGCATTTGATTTGCCACCAAACAGTCGATCGGCGAGCCGTCTGCCGGCAGCAATGGCCACTGGTGTGAGGGCCCAACGGCCAGTGACATCCCCTACGGCATAAATTTTCTCAACATTGGTATTTTGGAAAGCATCGGTGATCACGTGACCACCGGCATCCGTTTTGATTCCAGTGGCGTTCAAGTTGAGATCAGTGGTATCCGGGTGGCGGCCGATGGCCCAGATCACCGCATCGAAAGGGCCGTTAGCCGTACTGCCGTCACAATCAACGGTCAACTGACCTGCGCGGTCACTTGCCAGCGCTTTGACTTTTGTCCCGGTAATAATTTCGATCCCATTCCCGCGCATCTCGTCCATGACTGTCTCGCGCAGGACGACATCGAAACCTCGCAGCAGGGTATCTTTTCGAAGCAACAGGGTAACGTGACTCCCGAGTGCGTTTAAGACTCCGGCGAACTCTGTTGCGATATAGCCGGCGCCTACAATGAGCACTTTCTCGGGTTGTTGTGGCAACTCGAAGAAGCCATCACTGGTTATGCCGAGCTCAGCCCCTGGGATTGGAGGAACAGTGGGAAGGCCGCCAGTGGCGATCAAAATGTGGTTAGCGAGAATCGGACCGGCCTCCGTATGAATGGACCCGTCGCTGGTGAATGAAGCCCGGCTTTGAATCTCCTGAACACCAGATGAATTGAGGTTCTTCCGATAGATTTGATTGAGGCGCTCTATATAAGCGTCACGGCCAGTTTTCAGAGTGCCCCAATTGAAGCCGCGACGTTCAATCGCGAATCCGTATTCGGTCGCGTCGTCAAGCATCTCCCCAAGTCGTGACGCATTCCACATGATCTTCTTTGGCACGCATCCCACATTGACGCAGGTACCGCCGAGTCTTTCACTCTCAATCAGGGCAACGCGCGCGCCGTACTCAGCAGCGCGGCGTGCACTGGCAATGCCACCACTGCCGCCGCCGATGACAATCAGGTCAAATTTGTTTTGCATCGATGAAGATCGTTTGAATACTTAAAGCTGCCAATGTAGCAGTTAGAATGTTTTTGCATGATAGAGTAGATAAAGACAAAAACATAAAAACATAAGACTAGATCCGCGATGGAGTGGTTTCTGCAAATTGCCGATCCTTCATAAGTAAGGGATCTCCTCGATCTAGCACAGTTTCTCATATGATGGATAACCCCCTACTCAAATTAACAGGCTTACCGCGGTTCTCGGAGATCAAGCCGCATCACGTCGAACCTGCACTGGATGCGTTGTTGGCGGAAAATCGAGCGCAGATCAAAGCACTGGAGAGCGTGTCGAATCAGGCAAACTGGAATGATTTTGTAGCGCCACTGGACCATATTGAGGAAAGACTGGGTCGCCTGTGGGCGACAGTATCTCATTTAAACGCGGTTTGTGATTCCGAGGACCTGCGTCGGGCGTACGAAGCCGCTCTCGAGAAATGGACCACGTATCAGACGGAAGTGAGCCAGAATCGCGACCTGTTTGCCGGATTTAAACGGATAGAGGAAAGCAGAGAACTGGACAGTCTCGATCTCGCTAAACAAAAAACCGTAGGTAATGCGATTCGTGATTTTCGACTGGGTGGAGTCGAGTTGGAGGGCGCTGCACGCCAGCGTTTCGCAGACATCGCAACCGAGTTGGCCGCCCTTTCGAATCGATTTGAGCAGAACTTGCTTGACGCGACCGATGGTTGGCATCTTGATCTTACCGAGGAAGTGGACCTAGAGGGGTTGCCTGAATCGTCGCGGGCGCTGGCTTTGCAGGCCGCCAAGTTGGCAGGGATCGAAGGGTGGCGTTTTACCTTGCAGGCCCCAGCGTTCATCCCGTTCATGATGTTTTCAAGTCGCCGTGAAC
>DTWD01000335.1 GCA_012963185.1 Acidobacteriota bacterium | reverse complement strand
TCGTTGGCGATCGCTTCAAATTGCCTGACACCATCAGACGTTTTCATGTTGATAACAGGACGCACATGGAGACACCCGACGGACGCGTGTGCATAGATGCCGGCTTTGGTGCCATGGCGACGGATGATACTCAGAAACTTTTCGATAAAATCACGGAGTTTTTCAGGGGCGACTGCCGTATCTTCAACAAAAGAGATACATTTCGCGTCGCCTTTCATCGCCATCGACAGTCCGAGCGCGGATTCTCGCAATTTCCAAATGCGCGCCTGGTCAGAGGGTTCGATAGCCCGGGCTGTGTGGGCTGCGGTACCCCGATTGCGGAGTTCGGTTTCGAGGTGGTCAAGTCGTGGGATTAGTTCGTCTACATGGTCGCCGTACATTTCTACGCAAAGCAGGGCCCCGCAGTCAGTATGCACGACGGCTTGTTTCATCCTATTGAGTGCAGGGTTTTCAGTCGTGTGGTCCAGGATAGAGCGGTCCATGACCTCAACGGCTGATGGCTTGTGCAACAGAATGGCGGGTGTTTCGCCGAGCGCATCGAGTAGGTTGTCGTACTCGATGGTCAGTACTACTTTGGCTTTCGGTAAGGGAACGAGATTCAATCGTGCTTCTAGAATGAGTCCGAGTGTTCCTTCAGAGCCGACGATAAGCTTTGCCAGATTGAACGGTTCATTCTGATTGACGAAACAATTAAGGTTGTAGCCGCCGACCCGGCGAAGAATATTCGGATAGCGTTCGGCGATATTCTTTTTGTGCTGGGCAACAATTCGGCGAACCGTCCGGTAGCATTTTGCCTCAAGTGAAGACTCATTGCAGACTGCGTCGAGTTCGTCTTTGTTGAGCGGTTTGAAGTGCACGACCGAGCTGTCAGCGAGGGCTACGTGGAGGTCTAGTACGTGGTCGATGGTTTTTCCGTAGAGTACGGAACGGGTTCCACTTGAGTTATTTGAGATCATGCCACCGACCGTTGCGCGACTGGCGGTCGAGATATCTGGAGCAAATCGAAGACGATACGGCGCTAGCTGCGCGTTGAGTTCGTCGAGTACGATTCCTGGCTCCACGCGTGCCCATCGTTCCTCGACGTTCACTTCTAGAACTTTGTTGTAATACTTTGAGGTGTCGACTTGGAGTCCCGCACCAATCGCTTGGCCGGCTTGTGAGGTGCCGCCTCCTCGTGCCGTAATGGAGCAGCCGTGTTGTCGTGCACATTCGATCGCGGAAAGAATGTCGTCACGAGACCGGACGATCACCACACCGATCGGTTCGATTTGGTAGACGCTCGCGTCTGTGGAGTAGAGGGCGCGCGAAACTTTGTCAAAGCGAACGTCCCCTTCCAGGCGTGTTTCAAGTTCTGTTTGTAGGTCCGCCATTCGGCGCAGTATATGATGCTGCGCATGCAACAGCGGAGTGGTCGTCATTTCCTGCAGATTCCTGGCCCCACGAATGTGCCCGATCGTGTCCTTCGTGCGATGGCGGCTCCGACGATTGACCACCGTGGTCCAGAGTTTCAAGAACTCACAGAGGAAGTACTCGTTGGCTTGGGAGAAGTTGTTCAGACTCGTTCTCCGGTCGTTCTGTTTCCGGCATCTGGTACAGGGGCATGGGAGGCCGTACTTGTTAACACACTCTCGCCAGGGAACCGTGTGCTAATGGTGGAGACTGGACATTTTGCGACGCTCTGGAAGCAAATTGCTACCAACTACGGGTTGGACGTCGAGTTCCTTGCCGGAGATTGGCGACACGGTGTGAATGCAGCCGAGATAGAAGCGCGTCTGGTCGAGGATACGGCGCATGCGATTAAGGCCGTTTGTATCGTTCATAACGAGACGTCGACGGGTGTGACAAGTGATATTGAGTCCGTGCGGCGTGCGCTTGACGCTGCTCACCATCCAGCACTGTTGCTTGTCGATACGATTTCATCGCTTGCGTCGATGGACTACCAGCATGATGCATGGGGTGTGGACGTGACGGTTGGGGCATCGCAGAAAGGTTTAATGCTTCCGCCTGGTCTCAGTTTTAACGCGTTGAGTGACAAAGCACTTAGTGCACATTCGTCAGCGACACTTCCACGGAGTTTTTGGGATTGGGCGCCAGTTTTAAAAGCCAATAAGCAGAATTTGTTTCCGTACACTCCGGCCACCAATCTTTTATACGGGTTACGCGAAGCATTACGGATGCTTCTGGCTCAAGGATTAGAACAAGTTTTCGCTCGACATCACCGCCACGCAGAAGCGACTCGATGCGCTGCGCGCGCATGGGGGTTAGAGCTGCTTTGTGCCAATCCAGCGGAGTACAGCTCCTCGATCACTGCAATCATGATGCCAGATGGGCATGATGCGGAGGCGTTTCTCCGTGTTGTGCTGGAACGCTTCGACATGTCACTTGGGATCGGTTTATCAAAATTGTCAGGAAAGATTTTTCGGATTGGTCATCTTGGCGATTTCAATGATCTGAGTTTGATTGGCACGCTCGGTGGTACCGAGATGGGACTGCTTCTGGCAGAAATTCCCCATCAATCGGGTGGTGTTACTGCGGCGCTGGATTT
>DTWD01000334.1 GCA_012963185.1 Acidobacteriota bacterium | reverse complement strand
TGACCGTCGCAGTCATGGGGTGCGTCGTTAACGGCCCTGGCGAATCCAAAGCGGCAAACATCGGCATTAGCCTCCCTGGTACAGGTGAAGAGCCTAACTGTCCTATCTTTATTGACGGTCAACACACCACAACGCTGCGTGGATCGTATGAAGAGCTTTCTGAAGCGTTCCGTCAACTGATCGACAATTACATCGAGAAAACTTACGAGAAAAAATCTCTCGTAGTGCGATGAGCACCTTGTTCAATGTCGATATCAATCCAACTCATCGCCATCGATATCGATGGCACACTGCTTGACAACCAAGGGGAACTACCGCCGCCCAACCGTTTAGCGGTGAGCAACGCATTGTCAGCCGGCATCCGGATCGTAGTTGTGACCGGGCGCGCATTTCATCACGCGCTACCAACCGCGAAGTTATTGGGCCCAGACATAACGCTGATTGTGAGCAACGGAGCCTTGACCAAAAAACTAGACGGCTCAACACTCGCAAGCCGATTAATTCCTCGAGAGAACGCACTGGCCATCATTGCCGCAACCAGACCATTACATCGTGGCGTAGGCGTAATACTTGACCGTCTAGATGAACAGCAATATCTCTATGAAAAAATCGACTGGTCACATCCACAAAGAAGTGGGTATTACAAGACGAACAGTGCCTTCATTACGCATAGCGATCCGATAGAAAATGGTCTACTGGACGACCCTGTGCAGGTCGCGTTCAATGGCGGTGTGGGCGAGATGCGATGTCTTGCGGATGCAATCGCCCGCCTCCCTGAAGCTCGAAAACTCAAGATCACACTAACCGAGTATGAAAATCGTAATTTTTCTCTGCTGGACATCATTGACGGAGGGTGGTCAAAAGGTGCCGCACTTGCTACCTGGGCGGAGCATCTTGGCATACCCCCCGCAATGATTATGGCCATCGGGGACAACTTGAACGATCAAGAAATGCTTGAGTACGCAGGATCGCCGGTTGTTATGGGAAACGCCGTCAGTGTTCTTAAAACCCGCGACTGGTCAGTTACCGCTACAAATGACAACTGCGGTCTGGCTGTGGCAATTAACAACCTACTCGCTCAGTCGACGTAAGCCAGGTCAAAGATTGACCTAAGGTAAACGCAGCCTCAGACTCGTTACCGCCATGGCATCAGTGCTTCGATCCATTCGATGCGGGTTAAGTCGTTGTAGATGACGGTGACCATCAGAAGCATCATCATCGCAAAGCCTGCAAACAGCATCCGTTCCTTTAATTGCACACTAAAATCACGCCGCGCCGCACCTTCGATTGCCATGATGAAAATGTGCCCCCCGTCCAGTACCGGAATAGGCAATAAATTCAGAATGCCGAGATTGACCGAAATCATCGACATCAAAGTAAAGAGTTGTATCCATCCAACTTCAGCAGCCTGTCCGGCCATTGTCGCAATACCCAGTGGACCCGCCAGTTGCTTGGGTGAGGTTTCTGCGGTCAAAAGTCCCCCGAGTGTCCGGAAAATAAGACCGGACCACTCATAGTTCCGATCAAAACTCATCTGCAAAGCCTCAATGAAACCTGGTTCGACAACACGAACCTCAAATGGACTGAACTGCACACCGATCACACCCGTATCACCTCGCTGCATAGGGGTAACAACGAGATCTCGCGTCTCACCATCTCGCATTACCGTGATGGTAAGAGGAATCCCGGTACTTTCGGCGATACGCGGAACGAGGTCTTCCCCGGTCACTGATTCACCATTGATTGCATAAATCACATCACCGCTCTGAATACCTGCACTATCCGCCGGTTCGTCTGCATTAACTTGAATAATTTCTGGACGGAGTACAGGTCCAACTCCCAAGTCTCCCAGTTCAAAATTGGTACGGGCATCAGTCCGCGTATCAGGTGTTACATCTAAGACACGTTCACGGCCGGCACCATCGCGTACGACAATCTCGATCTCACGATCAGCTCTTGGAAGCACCTCGACAAATAGTTCACCCCAGGTTGAGACGCCTCGACCGGCAACACTCACAATCTGTTCGCCAACTTCGATGCCAACACGAGCAGCCGGTGAATTCTCTGCAACGCGCCCAACGACTGCAGGCTCCGCCTCAAACGCTGGCTCGTTGGCACCCTGATAGAGCACGCCCCACATGACCAGTAGCGAAAAAATCAAATTCATCGCCGGTCCAGCGAAAAGAACCTGAAAGCGCTCCCATTTTGTCTTCGACATGAACTCGTCGTCGGCACCCGCGAGAGTTTCTTCAGGGTTTTCACCAGCCATCTTTACGTAGCCACCGAGTGGAATGATGCTGACGCAGTACTCTGTATCACCGCGAGTAAACTTCAGAATCTTCGGTCCAAAACCAAGTGAAAACGTAATTACTCTAACACCCAGTCTCCGTGCGGCCAAAAAATGACCCAACTCGTGGACAAAGACGAGAACACCGAGAACAAAAATAAATCCCAAAAAGCTATTCACAATAAAAGTCCAATCAAACTAGGTTTCATTTCTCATTTTACTCGGCAACGACCGATTCAGAAAAGGTCCGAGCCCATGCATCGACTTCCCGAACCGCCGAAAGACTCGATGGAGCCTCCGAAGATCGTCCCCGAGCCACGTCCAAAGT
>DTWD01000333.1 GCA_012963185.1 Acidobacteriota bacterium | reverse complement strand
CTTTCGTATAAACCAACTCACCGACTCGAAAGCGGGACTCTGGGAAGTCTGTCAGCGGGTTCACGACGACATGCCCTCGGCGACCATGGGACCTTGCCACGATGCCTACACTGACCATCTCCAGCCAGTCGCTTGTTCTTGTCAACCGTGCTCACCCCCGAGTCGCGGTCTCACATTGCTCAATCATCTCGCTCGTCGTCAAAGTCAACAATTACTCGCTGTCCTTCACGATCCGCTGCTATTTCCGCGATCACGCGAACCGCAGACGCCGTGCGACCTTGTCGGCCGATCATCTTTCCCAAATCACCAGGTCCAGTTATCAAGGAAATTCGAACACCATCGCGACTATCATGCTCGGCCACATCAACCGATTCTGGATTATCCACGAGGGCCTTTGCTATTGTCTCAACAACGTCGCGAGCGGCGGTCATGCCCCCGCCGTCTCCACAACTTCTGTCTGTTCTGATTCGACTACGTCAACGATCGATTGTCTCGCCAACAAAGTTCTAACTGTGTCACTTAATTGAGCACCCCGCCCGACCCAGTGCTCGATGCGTTCTCGGTCTACACGTAAAGTCTCCGGTTGCGTCTTTGGGTCGTAATGTCCAACCACTTCAAGAGCGCGCCCATCACGTGCAGCATGTGAATCAATCACTACCAACCTATAAAACGGACTTTTTTTTGCCCCATGGCGCCGCATTCGTATTGTGACCATTGTTCTCCCTTACTAGTCTGGTTCTAATCTTTCTCTCGTCGCTACAACCCTATCCCTGCCCTCTGGCAAGAGACCGTATCGATGACATCGCCGGGGACGTGAAACGACTCCGCTTTCGCCTACCCTTAGCTCGTCCACTTCCCGCAACCGCCTTCAACATCTTTCGCATCTCTCCGTACTGCTTCATTACCCGATTCACCTCTTGAACGCTCGTGCCACTACCGCGAGCAACTCGCAAACGGCGACTCCCGTTAACAATGTTTGGTTTCTGCCGCTCGATTGGGCTCATTGAATCAATAATCGCCACTACTCGCCCCAACTGAGCTTTATCAACCCCCTCGGGAGACGGTGCAAGCTTACCCAACCCTGGAATCATACTCATGACTTGGCTAAGCGGACCCATCCGTTCCAATGCCTTCACCTGATTCCGCAAATCGTCTAATGTAAAGTCGTTGCGACGAAGCCGACCAACCATTTCAACGGCTTCGTCTGGTTCGATCGCTTGCTCTGCTCGTTCCACAAGGCTCAATACATCACCCATGCCGAGCATGCGAGAAACCAACCGATCAGCCCGAAATAATTCCAAATCTTCGAGACGCTCGCCCGTCGCAGCAAATACCACCGGCACACCGACCACCGAGACCACGGATAATGCCGCTCCGCCCCGCGCGTCACCATCCGTCTTACTCATCACAACACCCGTCAACCCCATCTGAGCGTGGAATTCACCGGCACTCTTAACAGCGTCTTGCCCGGTCATAGCGTCCGCTACAAAGAACACGTCTGTTGGGTTTACCGCCGACCGAATTGCCTTTAGTTCAACCATTAGTTCTTCATCGATATGCAACCGGCCAGCAGTGTCAACAAGAACAACGTCATAGCCCATTTCACGAGCGTTCTTTACGGCACCAACTGCACGTGACACGGGGTCGCTTATGCCATCTGCGACATGAACCCTAAGTTTCCCAGTGTCACCAAGAATCGACAATTGCTCAATCGCTGCAGGGCGGCGAATATCGGTCGAAACAAGCAGAGGATGGCAACCACTTTTCGTCAGCCATCGACCAAGCTTCGCCGTCGTTGTTGTTTTGCCTGCACCCTGCAAGCCCACCAGCAAGACGATCCGTGGTCGATTCACCGAATCCGTAAGTCCCTCCTGTGACTTGCCAAATAGCGAAATCAATTCATCCCTTACAACCGCTATGAGTTGTTGCGCGGGTGTAAGGCTTTCGAGCACGTCTCGTCCCACGGCCCGGTCCCGTACACGGTCAATAAACGCTTTTGTAACCCTAAAATTGACGTCAGCCTCTAACAGGGCAATGCGAATCTCACGCAACCCTCGCTCTACCACTTCTGGGGTGAGTTTCACTTCAGCCCTAAAGCTAGCGAATACGGCCTGCAGTCTTGAACCAAGTGCGTCGAACATAAATTACGGGGACTATCAGTAACGGGCTTCAACAAGTCGCTCTAAACGACTCATAGGAAGACATTTATCCTAGCGCAGCGTTTCTCTTGCAGTCAATATTCCCTTACTTTGTTTAGGAATCTAGTCAATGAACAGAAAGAGAAGCATCTAACACCCAATGAACCGACATTTCCCAGTTCTGACCACTACACTAAAGATAACCGGTGCCCAAGCTTCTCTTTTTTTGCGCGGAGATAGTCTTTCGAAAATTCGGAAGGTGGCACCTCCAGCGGCACCGACTCCAGAACAGAAAGACCGTACCCTTCTAGTCCGATGAATTTTCTTGGATTATTTGTCAGAAGGCGCATTGTCCGGATACCAAGGTCACCCAAAATTTGAGCCCCTATGCCGTAATCACGTTGGTCCGGTTTAAATCCAAGACGTTCATTCGCTTCAACTGTATCGAGTCCTCCGTCTTGCAGTTCGTAGGCTCGTATCTTATTGGCAAGTCCAATGCCTCGGCCCTCCTGATTCAAATACAGCACCACACCGCGTCCCTCTTTCGCGACTCGCTCCAAAGCCAGCGACAATTGTGGCCCACAGTCACATCGAGCCGAACCAAACACTTCCCCAGTCAAACACTGCGAATGCACTCTCACTAGTACCTTTTCGCCCTCTCCCAGTTCGCCACAAACAAGTGCCATATGCGTCTGTCCATCAATGAGACTCTCGTACGCGGTCACCACAAACGGTCCGTGCTCCGTCGGTAACTTCGCCGAAGCAACGCGTCTAACCAACCGATCATGGCGCATGCGGTATTTGATCAATGCTTCGACCGTTATCATCGGCAACTTATGGTGCTCTACAAACTTGCAAAGGTCAGGAACCCGAGCCATCGTCCCATCGTCGTTCATGATTTCGCATATGACCGCCGCCGGATACAAATCTGCTAGTCGAGCTAAATCGACAGATGCTTCTGTTTGCCCCGCACGAACCAAGACGCCACCATCGCGCGCTCTCAACAGCGATACATGGCCCGGCTTTGCGAAATCGTTCGGCTTCGCGTTCTGATCTATTGCCGCCCTAATAGTCGCCGCACGGTCAGCAGCCGAGATCCCAGTGGTCGTCGTTGCTTTCACATCTATCGGCACTGCAAACGCTGTCTCAAACTTCGACGTGTTTTCACTCACGATCATCGGAATATCAAGCTCATCAAGCCGTTGCCCAGTCATCGACAGACACACCAGGCCGCGCCCATATTGCGCCATAAAATTAATCGCGTCAGGCGTCACTTTATCGGCTGCAATCGCAAGATCTCCTTCATTCTCTCGATCCTCATCATCAACAACAATGACCATTCCTCCGGCTTGAAACTGCTGAATCGCCTCTTCAACCGTCGCAAACCCTTGCTTCACAGTTTGATCTACTTCTAATGAAGAGTCTTTAGGTTTCAGTTTATCTTTTGATTTCACAACGCACTCCTGCAGCCGACGCTCTTAGAACTCAAACGTCTTTGTCCAAACTACTACATCCCAATATCCGCCCAACATATTTCCCGATGATATCGCACTCTAGATTAACTTGGTCTCCGGATGAACGAGAATCCAAATTCGTGTGTTGCCACGTAAAGGGAACAATTTGGACATCAAACTCACCCTGTTCGACTTTGGCAACCGTTAGGCTAATTCCATCAACGGCGATTGCCCCCTTGTGGACGATATATGGCAGTAACTCTTCTGGGCACCGGACCTTTATCCGCCAAAAATCAACTTCCGACGTAATCTCAGTTACGGTACCCACATCATCGACGTGCCCCTGAACAACGTGACCTCCGAACCGACCATTAGCAGCCAGCGCCCTCTCTAAATTGACTGTGGACCCAGCGTCCAGGCCGGCGAGGGATGTGACCCGAACAGTCTCGGGTGATACATCCGCTTCAAAGCGGCCTTGCCCGATTGCTACCGCGGTCAAACAAACGCCGTTCACAGCGATGCTTTCACCATCTCTTAACTCAGTAGCTAAGCCGGTGTCGATACAAATTCGTAGGCCACTTGCCAAGAAGGCCTTGTCAGTAACCGTTCCGACAGACTCAATAATTCCAGTAAACATCACCTTCCACCAGCACATCGGGTCCAAAGTTAGTTACATTGATTGTCGCCAATTCCTTAATTACAAACTCTCGATTCAACCACTGTTCGCCATCCAACCCCAATCGAATAGGAGCAATAAACATTTGTACTCTATCGACATGCCGATCAAACCACAGGGCCTGATGCACGGCTTTCCCACCCTCAACAACTAGGCAGGTTAGGTCGCGTCTACCAAGCGACCGCAGGACCCGTCCCATGCCATCAGGATTCGTCACAGTTTCTATATCTGCGCCAACGTCTCGGAGTGCCTGAACGCGGTCAGGTTGCTGTTCGCACTGTGCCTCCGTGGTGACCAAAATGATAGGTCCGGCGTCACGCGTGCCAAACAATCTGGCCGACGGTGACACCCGAAGTCGTCGGTCAAAGACAACTCGCGTCAAGGGTCTATCACGAATGACATGCCGCGCAGTAAGTAATGGATCGTCGACGATTACAGTATTCGAACCGACAGCAATCCCATCAACCTCAGCCCGCAAACTATGAACATGTGAATCAGCCGTGTCAGACGTCAGTTTCGTCCTGCGCTGTCCCTTTCGGACAAAACAGCCGTCTATGCTCAATGCCACCTTCATAATCACAAATGGTCGCTCTTTTACTATCCATGTGAAAAACGCAACATTCAGATCCCGCGCCGCTTTCGCACACAGCCCAACATCAACAACAATACGATGATGTCGGAGTATCTCCGCGCCACTTCCGTGCACGACCGGGTTTGGGTCCAATGTAGCGACAACGACTCGCCGGATACCTGCAGTAACTATCTCTTCAGTACATGGGCCTGTACGACCACGATGGCAGCATGGTTCAAGTGTGCAGTAAAGAGTTCCGCCAACCGCATCTTCCCCCGCTTCCCGCAAGGCTCTGACTTCTGCATGCGGTCCACCTGCGCATTCATGATAGCCAGTACCTATAATCTGACCATCACGACCAGTAACAACCGCGCCAACCATCGGATTAGGACTAGTCCTTCCACGCCCATTCGCCGCCAGCTGAAGCGCCTGCTGCATATGCTGTTCATCAACAGTCACATCGCCACCTCAACCAGAACTAATAACGGATTGACCGAACAGGGCTTCCACGTAAGCTTCTGGCGTGAATGGCAATAAATCCCGGATGCCCTCTCCAACACCAACGTAGCGGATTGGCAATCCCAGTTCTCCCGCAATTGCGATTGCCACGCCTCCCTTCGCTGTCCCATCGAGTTTCGTCAGTATGATGCCGGTAACACCAGCAACCTCCAAAAACTGCCGAGCCTGAACAACCCCGTTCTGCCCCACGGTCGCGTCCAACACCATCAACACTTCATGCGGCGCCCCGGGGATTTCTCGCGCAACTACGCGTCTTATCTTGCCGAGTTCGTCCATTAGATCGCTGCGAGTGTGCAAACGACCAGCCGTATCAACAACCACTACGTCGCAATTGCGCGCCTGCCCTGCCTTCATCGCATCGTAGACCACAGAAGCAGGGTCCGCGCCTGGATTCGACCGAACAATATCCACAGCGGCACGTTTCGCCCATGTCTCAACCTGCTCAACTGCAGCAGCACGGAACGTATCTGCCGCGCATATGAGCGGCACTAATCCTTCGCGTCTCCACAGGTCTGCCAGCTTTCCAACCGTCGTTGTCTTTCCCGTGCCATTGACACCAACAACAAGTACGACACGTGGAGTACTTTGTTCTTTTGATTCATACTTCGGTCCGGTCAAAATACTAAGAACTTCAGCTTGCACACGAGAACGCAAGGCACTCCCATCCTGACCGCCAGTCTCACGAACGCGCTGTAAAATCGTCTTCGTCGCCACCAGACCTACATCGGCCTCGATCAATAACTCTTCCAATGCCTCGAGTGATTCTTTACGAACCGACGTCAGCTCGTCTTTCGATGCGACTTGAAAAGACAGTTCGTCTAGCCGCTTAGACCATTCCTGCGCCGTTCGCCGGAGACCGATGTGTAATCGTTCGATGAAACTCATTCATCTCTCTCGTCACGTTGTTTTCGTAACATCAGTTGCTCAGCCGCCTCGTTCGGCAACTTACGACCGGCGAGCACATCAGCCATTTGTGAAGTAATCGGCAATTCCACACCCAGCCGTTTACCAATGTCTATGGCTGCCTGTGTCGTTCTAACACCCTCAGCAACCGTTCGAGTTGCCTTAAGAATGTCACTCAATGCCAAACCTTGGCCTAGTTCTATTCCTAGACGTCGATTCCGACTCAAGGCCCCCGTGCATGTCAACACAAGGTCTCCAAGCCCGCTCAAACCCGCAAGAGTTTCTCTTTGTCCTCCCATTGCGCAGGCTAGTCTTGTACTCTCAGCCAATCCCCTGGTAATGATTGCCGATAGTGCGTTATGCCCTAATCCTAAAGCCTCTACAACGCCAGCTGCGATAGCCATTACGTTCTTTAGGGCACCACCAACCTCGACACCAACCGTATCGCGGCTTGCATAGAGTCGAAATGCTGGAGAACGAAAATCGTGTTGAACCGAAGCTACCGCATCCTCACTGTCGCCAGAGACCACGACCGCCGTTGGTAAGCAACGAGCAACTTCCGCTGCAAAACTTGGTCCCGACAGAACAACTATCGAGCAACTGGCTACAACTTCCTCTTGAATAACTTCCGACATACGCAAAAGTGTCGTCTCTTCAATACCTTTCACTGCACTAATAATCGTAGTATCCGGCTCAATATAAACAGCGATTTGCCGAACCACATCCCTCACTCCATGCGACGGAACCGCAATAACAACATAGCGCGCACCAGATAACGCAGTCCTAATCGAACCCATTGGTTGGACCAATTCGGGCAAGACAACGTCAGGCAGATAGACTGAATTAATCCTGTTCTCTGTGAGCCTACTAACAAGAACTTGGTCGCGACCCCAAAGTCGAACCGGACGACCGGTACTCGCCAGATGAACAGCAAGAGCAGTCCCCCAGCCTCCACACCCTAGAACCGTTGCTGGACTTTTAATACTGTCAGTCATATGACGTTGCGCCCTCCAACAGGCAT
>DTWD01000332.1 GCA_012963185.1 Acidobacteriota bacterium | reverse complement strand
ATTGCGACTAAGTTCTTTGCGAATCTCTATCCGTCTGACCCGAACGGTGGCGGGGCAAGTCGTAAATCGCTCACGGCGGCATGTGACCAATCGCTCAGACGCTTACAAACAGACTACATAGATCTCTATTGGATGCACCTTTGGGACCGGTTCACCCCGATCGATGAAACCATGCGCGCGCTTGACGACCTTGTTCAAAGTGGAAAAGTTCGGTACATCGGGTTTTCTGATACACCAGCGTGGAAAGTTGCGGAGGCGCAAATCACAGCAAGTTTTCGTGGTTGGTCGCCTCTCGTGGCTTTACAAATCGAGTATTCACTTATTGAGCGGACTGTCGAAGGCGAGCTGATTCCAATGGCCGAGGAGCTCGGGCTTGGCGTGACGCCGTGGTCACCGTTGCGTGGTGGTGTGCTGACAGGGAAATACACCCGCGATAACGTGGGTGACGCAAAGCCTGGACGTGGTGAAAGAGTGACAGCGTATCTTAACGATCGAACGTTTAGCATTATCGATGAGTTAGTGCGGATCGCGGCGGACAGTGAGACCACACCGGCTGCTATCGCATTGGCCTGGGTTCAAGGTAAATCGGGCGTTGATTCCACGATTATTGGTGCTCGGACGATGGAGCAGCTTGAGGCCAATTTGGTAGGACTCGATGTGACGTTGACCGAAGCGCAGGTTGCTGCGCTTGATGTTGTGTCATCACCGACATTAAGTTTCCCCATGCCGTTTCTTGAGATGGCCAACACCATCATGCATGCTGGGGCGACGGTGGACGGCCAGCCGTCAGAGGCGTGGCCTATGTCCCCTGAGAACGATGATGAGCGCTACTGATTTGGTTTGAAAAGAAGACGAAACGGGTACTAGCGCCATGCGACAACATATGCAATCCAGGCGGTTTCTTCTATGGCAGTCTGTCGACGTCTAAAGATTCCGTTGCCGGCGCCACTGCCATCATCGCCTTCCCAATACACTTCGACGTCTCGAAATCCTGCCTCACGAAGAATGTCGCGCAGCTCAGGGAGAGTCCATAGACGCCAATCGTATGTGAAAGCCTTTTTTATGCGCGAACCGTCACTAAACTCGAAATGGATATGGCGGATGGCATATCCGTTGATTGGGTCGAATGGTTTTTGGTCCCATACGTAGGTGACCCCGCGCCTTTTTTTATTCCGTTCTTCAAGTTCTGCGCCGAGTTCCAGTCCTCCACAGAGGTCTAGGAAAAAGGCCCCGTCCTTTGTTAAGCTGGTTTTCGCTGCGCGGCAGTAGTCCAATAGTTGCTGGCGTTCTTTAAACACGCTGTAAGAGAAATTAAATGCACAGGTGACGTCTGCCTTAGGTTTGATTAGGTCTCGTACATCCTGTTGGTGAAGGTGGACTCGTGCGGCCTCTTCATCGGTGAGCGGAGCGAGGTTATGTGTGCGTCCCCAATCAAGCGTGTGCTGGTCAAGGTCTACGCCATGCGCTGATCGCGCCGGCTTGCCACGAACCCATTCCGCGCACATGAGCGCAGTTCCACAAAAGTCTTCTCGGAGCACAAGCGCTTTGCGGTCGTTCCGTCTTTTGAACCGTCGCTGAACGAACGAGATGTCAGCAGACGGTTCCTGTACCGAGAGTTGGTACAGCGAGTGGATGTCGGTGTTTTTCGCGGTGAGACGGTGTTTATGTTTCTTTTGAGTTTTTGTGTGTTTACGTGTGCGAGTCACTACTTCAGTCCGTATGTTTGTTTAAAGGTTGGCCATTCATGTTTCAAATTAAGAAAAGCTTCAAGGCTGTCGCATAGGAGAAAAGGATTCGACCGACGTTCAAGCTCGAGTGTCGAGCAGGGACGAACGCCGTAGTCGT
>DTWD01000331.1 GCA_012963185.1 Acidobacteriota bacterium | reverse complement strand
CATCATAGCAAGGCACGGAACGATGAATCAGGGAGTCGTACTCAAAGCCCATCGCACCGAAATAGTCTGAAGCCGTCCTTGGAGAATCGCTCATTAAACTCGCTTTATTTCGCGTATTGCTCGCTAAAAACCCTTTAGTGAAAGACGAAACCATTCATGGCGTCGTCAAGTGACCAGGTGTCACATGGTCCAACGAGCTGCACTAAACCACAGAACGGTTCCAAAAAGCGCCAAAGCTGCATGTGTTTCCCATGCGATTAAACCGGAAAAAACAAAAAATGCTGGCACCAGCACGAGTCCAAGGCCCGCACATGCAACTACCCGTGCGACCCAGATCACCTCACCTCCTGCACGATTCCGCCTGGCTTCCTCAGCTGTTGGATATAGCAGAACAGTACGTAAAAACCCACAGCAAGAAACCAGCCAGGCAAACCAAGAAAAAATATTTCCATAGGCAAGAAGGCACAAACTGCCAGCGTTCCCGTCCAAGTCAAGGCAGCAGGCCAACTAAATCGAAGTCCGTGGAGCTCGGCGAAGTGCGACTGTAACCCCATCCTTGGTAGCAACCAAAAATCAGCAAAAATGACGACCCCCATTGGCATGAGAATTAATCCGTAAAGGGCGACAAAATCGAGTAATTGCATCATGAGTGCGGGAAACATTGCTGCGGTTGTCGTGACCGCACCTGCTGCGACAGTTACCTTCCAGCGTTTCCAGTTTGGTGTTGCAGTTTGAAGTGCCAAGCCTGCACGATAGAGCGTCGGATTGGCTGTCGTCCACCCCGCAACAACAACCGCAATGGCACCTGTAACACCAATGCCCATATAGGCGATGGGTCCCGGCGCGATCTCACCTAGAGCAGCCGCGCATAATATTCCGGAGGCGACCCAGGCAACGAAGTGACCCAAGTACATTCCGAAGGCGCTCAAGAACCCGTGGGTCCAGTGCCGCGCATACCGGAGAATGGTCAAGTCAGCCATACCGATATGCATCGCCATGTTGCAGAACCAGGCAAAAAACATCACATGCCAAAACGTGAATTTTGATTGACCCGCCAGCGGCACACCAGTCCAAATCCGTTCGTTTGCTACGAGCCAAAATTCCCCGAATGAACTAACACCCAGTTGTTGCAAAACGGCAACCGCAGAGGCCACAAATACCGCTAACATCCACGGCCACGCAACCTTTGAAAATCCGGTGATCCGGTCAAACCCCAGAACCGCAAATCCTGTAACAACTGCTCCAACTAAGCCCACAACGATCACCCACGACACACTATTCGGATAACGATCATTTAAGCCCGGCATCGTCATATCAAAGGGAAGACCAACAGCCGTTGCTGCTACTGAGATCATTGCACCAGCTAAAAAACAGAACATCAGTGCGTTTACAATGTTGTAGACAAACAGGAGCTGTGGGCCGGTGATCTTGCGGAGATGCCAGTAGAGGTTTAACCGAGTTCGGACAGCGATCGGGGCAACAAAGAACGCCCAGCTCAACACGGCCAGGAGGTTGCCGACAATTAAGCCTCCGAATAAATCGGCAGCGGTCACACCGTGTGCCACAAACAGTGGACCAATAACAAATTCAGTACCCGCTATATGTTCCCCAGCGAAAAGCGCAACAAACGTGCTTGAACCTTGGATACGATCCGCACTTACTGGTTGCCGGTCGAATTGAGCGCATGTGTAAAGTCTTGGCAACGGGCAAACCGTGGGATGAATTGCT
>DTWD01000330.1 GCA_012963185.1 Acidobacteriota bacterium | reverse complement strand
GAGCCTTGATCATGGCTGATAAGCGTCATCTTTGGTCTGGTCGATTTGACAGCGCGCCCGACGAGGAGGTCTTTCAATTTCAGTCGTCATTTGGATTTGACCGTCGACTTTTTGACGATGATGTTACAGGGAGTCTCGCTTGGGCCGAGGCGCTCGGGTCGGCCGGTGTCCTTTCAGCTGAAGAATCACGCCAAATCTGTTCGGCACTGAATGCTATTCGAGAGGAAGCGCATTCAGATCCCACGTTTATTGAGGGTCCTGATGAAGATGTCCACGCTTTCGTTGAGCGACAGCTCATTGAACGATTGGGTGACTTAGGGCGGCGTCTCCACACCGGTCGATCGAGAAATGAACAGGTGTCGCTTGATCTTAGGCTATATCTTCGCCGCCAGATCGTTTATCTTCAAGTTGGGCTTGAGGGGTTAATTTCGGCACTTTGCGGATGTGCTACGTCGGCTGGTGACGCGATTATGCCCGCCTACACCCACCTTCGTCGTGCACAACCGGTGCTCGTTGCGCATATGCTATTGGCCCATGCTGCAGCCTTTCAGCGTGACTGGGTGCGTTTTGAAACGGCGCGAGACGAAGCTGACGCTATGCCTCTTGGTTCAGGTGCGGTTGCAGGGACGAGCTACGAAATCGATACCCAAGCGCTAGCTCAAAACCTTGGTTTTACGCGCGTGGTTAAAAACAGTATCGATGCGGCGTCCGATCGAGACTTTGTGTCATCGATGTTACATGCGTGTGCGTTGACGATGGTACATTTAAGTCGTTTAGCCGAAGACCTCATAATCTTTACGAGTGAAGAATTCGGTTATTTTGAGCTTTCTGATTCGGTTTCGACTGGAAGTAGTCTGATGCCGCAGAAGAAAAATCCGGACCCGCTTGAATTGGTGCGTGGAAAGAGTGGCCGGGTTGTCGGGCACTTAACCGGCTGGCTGACGACGATGAAAGGCTTGCCAGGCGGGTATAACAAGGACCTTCAGGAGGATAAAGAAATTGTGTTTGATTCAGAGAGAACCGTATTAAGTTCTGTTCGTGCTACCGCTTTGGTTGTCGCTAGTTTGGTGGTGTGCTCGCGGCGAACAGAAGCTGCGTCAACGGGTATGTTACTTGCGACAGATGTGGCTGATTACTTGGTTAACAAGGGGGTTTCATTTCGCCGCGCGCATGAAATTGTTGGTGGTGTCGTTCGTGATCTAGTTGCGAAAGGAAAAGATTTTTTGTCTCTCTCTCCCGAGGAATGGAAAGGCTACGATACAAGCTTTGCTGGGGACGTAGGCAAATACATCACTAGCCGTGCTTCGGTTGAGTCGAGGAAAACCCCTCAGTCAACGAATCCAGCGGAGGTTAAGCGTTCACTTGCAGCTGTGGAACTCTGGGTGCAAACTCAGCGTCGTCGTCGTACCGAATGATCGAAATAATCACAGTTGCCTGGAAATAAGTACGTCTGCTAGACTTCGATCTCCTACTTACAGGCATTTCATTCCCGCCCTGTTTACTTTGATTGTTCGGGAGACTTGGTTAGATGGTCCAACGCTAGGGTGACATCGGCGCCATGCTTGATGGGGTATTGCTCTGGTGAAGGAAGACGGTAACCGTTAATACTGTGCTGAAAATGAGTGACCGACAGAGTTTAGGACTTTATGTCAGACGAGACGAAGCCAGATACGCCTGAGCCGATTACGCCGGAGGAACCGAACTCGGCGCCAGACGCTGGGACCTTTCGTAGACCGCTGATCCGGGCCTCTCTGCCACATCCGGACGGATCTCCGCCGAGCCAGCGGCAAGCCCCGGTGTTTACCATGCACGAGCAACCAGCGCGCGGAAACAATTGGGGTAAAGGTGGGCGTGGTGGTTCAAATGGAGACGGGAACGTTCAGACAAAGAAACATGGGCGTCGTCGCGGTGGGCAGCACGGGCGGCGCGCGAATGACCAACAAGCGTCTGGCAATCAATCCGGTGATCAAGCGAATGGTAATCAGTTACGTCCAGAAGGTCGTTTTGGTTCAAAGGACCGGTCTTCACGGCGTAGTCGTGGGCGGTCACGGTAATCTTTGTGGCTATTCTTTCAGGCAAGAACGGCCTCGTTGTTGGTATTGCTAATAAATGGTCATTGGCTTGGGCTATCGCGAAGGCTGCTGATGAGGCCGGAGCTCAGTT
>DTWD01000329.1 GCA_012963185.1 Acidobacteriota bacterium | reverse complement strand
CTCGGACTTCTCTAAGAACCGTAGGAAACGTGAAGAGGCTCAAGCATCGCTTTGTCTATTCGTTAGTGTGTGGACTCGTAGTCACTGGTGCAGCTTGCGCGACACAGAGTGAGACACAGCTTGTCATTCTTGCTACCAGCACAAGTGTCAGCAATAGTGGCCTACTTGATGTACTGTTACCCGCCTTTGAGAAGGTATCTGGTGCGCGGATCAATGGCCATCTCGTAGGTAGTGGCCTGGCACTGCAGATGTTGGATCGTGAACAAGCCGACCTAGTGATTAGTCATGCGCCAACCATGGAAGTAAGCTTTCTCGCGAAGCACCCTGAGTGGTCATACAAGAAACTAATGTACAACCAATTTTTACTTGTTGGACCGCTCGACGATCCAGCAAACGTCCTGTCTGCGCCGTCCATTGAAACCGCAATGCAGCAAATCGTTGAGCACGGAGCCCGTTTTGTTTCACGAGGTGACGAATCCGGCACCCACACCCGCGAGCAGCAATTGTTCACGCTAGCCGGTGTGACTCCATCTGCAGATCAACTAGTTATTACGGGACAGGGCCAGGGTCGAAGTCTGCGTATGGCAAGCGAGATAGAAGCCTATATGCTAACGGACGATTCGACGTTTGCACGCGCACAAGATGCTCTAGATCTGCAGCCCGTTTTTCAAGGAGGACCGCGCCTCTTGAACACGTATGCAGTCATCATGAACACCGAAGACCCGCATCAAGAATCGCGAGAACTAACAAAACATCTGTTCGAGTGGCTGACGGACGGTGGCGGGCGAACAGTAGTTGCGGAGTTCAAGGTGAATTCAAGTCTAGTTGGCTTCAGTATATGGCCCATGGATAAGCCCCGTGACCAGCCAAGTGCTTCACCATATTGAAAGCCACATTTTTCGGTAGCACACTCCTTGTGCACTGTTGAGTAAGTGCCAACTGACAGGTATTACGCTAGAATCACGGCAGTGTGAGCGTGAACAATCGAAAGCGGGTGCGTGGCAGAGACCAACCAACGTCCACTGGTCGCGGCCTCTTACTATTCGTTGTGCTTGTACCGCTGCTGGTCTACGGCCAGAGTGTCCAGTATGATTACGTGCAGGCAGACGACGCGGATCTCATTCTCAAGAACCGCTTATTTATCAGCCAGTTAGGGAATATTCCAGACACCTTCACGCGCAGCTATTTCGAAGTCGACGGCGAACTTAATGACCAAAAGACTTACTATCGACCCTTAGTTATTTCTTCATTGATCCTGGACACTCAACTCGGCAGTGGTGAAGCCACGGTGTATCACGTGACCAATGTGGCCATGCATACACTGGTTGTGTTCCTGCTTTACAGTCTGCTGATCGCGATGCAGGCAGATCGACGAGTGGCCGGGGCGTGTGCGCTGTTGTTCGCTGTCCACCCCGTAAACGTTCAAGCTGTTTGTTGGATCGTTGGACGCAACGATCTCCTCCTCGCAGTGTGGGTGCTCATATCCATGCTCAGTTTGATCCGGTTCAGTCGAACTCATGCCACGACTGCTCTGTTGGGTCACCTTATCGCATTCGCCCTGGCGCTGTTCACGAAAGAATCCGCGATCATGATGCTCCCACTATTCGTCCTATTCGCCTGGTTGTGGGTCGGGCAATCCAGTTTTTATCTCCGGCACCGCAGCTTGCTCATGGGTTATGGGGTAATTCTGCTTGGCTGGTACGGTCTGCGACAGCAGGCCCTCTCGGGCGGTGACGTGTTTGAAGTCACAACGATCCGGTCCTTAAGCCAGACGCTGTTCGTGAATATTCCAGACCTCTTAGTCCATACCGGTAAAGTTGTTGCACCCATTCGTCTCAGCATCATGCCATCGTTGGACGTCACTGGACTTATGCTAGGGGTGTTGGCCCTTGGTATCTGTGCAACCATATTTGGTCGCGTGCTGACACCACGTCGACAGGTGTTTGTCTGGGGATGGTTCCTCCTCTTTTTACTGCCGACCTTACTGGTCGACGAAATGCCAATCTACGAACATCGCGCCTACGTCCCCCTGCTCGGCCTGTGCATTGGCCTCTCCCAGATCAAGATCGCTGAACACACGGCACGCCGTCAGCACGTCGTGGCCGTAATCTTATTGGCTCTGTTCACCGTCCAGACTGTCCGACATTCAGCAGTCTTTACCGATCGATTTACATACTGGGCAAGCGCCACCAACGACAGTCCGTACGCGCCAATTGCGCTCGTCAATCTTGGGCAGATGGAAGAAGAACGCGGCCGTCCAGGTCAGGCAGAACTCCATTATCGTCGAGCACTCTCACTCGATCCTGAAACACCGAAAGCCAATAACAACCTCGGTATCGTCTTGATGACGAAAGGGGACTCAGCGTCGGCGAAAGCACGATTCTTGGAAGAACTGCGGGTCAACCCTGAAAACGCCGAGGCCCATTTTAATCTCGGTTTGTACAATAAACTGGTTGGCCGCATAGCTGACGCGGTGCCCTACTGGAAAAGCACGCTCGAACTTAATCCCTACTTTGTGCCGGCCTACCAGAACCTCGCCGATTACTATCACGGAATCGATGACGTCGCTACGGCCAGATACTACGAATCTCGCCTTGAAGCACTCAACGCACCTTAGCGAAACATCCCATCCTCTTGAGTGGTTCAGTCGTCGGATAGAGGGAGAGCCAGATATTGATTAAGCGCAGGATCCTCAATGCGCTGATGCGTGCCATCGGCCCATTGGATTTCAATCGAGTCAATGGCAGTTAGGTCACCAAGGCCAAAGTGTGCGGTCGCCGAGTGTTGTGCAGAAAACGAATCGCCGGTGACGAAACGAGTCATTTGTGACCCTGTAGCCGTCACCACGGTCACGGTTGCTCCAATCGGCGACCGGTTTGAGCGAGCCTGATCCAAGCGTACCCCGACCCAATTGCCAGCTTCCATGAGCCGATTCTGATAGACATGGAGAATCTGGTCGTTCTGATCTCCAGCACCACCACCCGACTTAAATTCGAGCACCAGGAGGTCCACACGACCATCTGCATCCAAGTCTTCGGTTACCACAGCGCGCCCGTCGTACTCAAAGCCTACACCCAACAGATACGCAACGTTCGTAAACCCCGTACCGCCGTGATTCATTAATAAGACCTTGTGCTCATAGCCGTTCCAGGAGATTTCAGTTTCCTGGAGTGGGGTCATGACAAATTGAAACATATTTTCGCGTGCAACATCATCCTGGGAATTGTCCGTATAGATATCGTGCCGCCAGAAGGTGGTGCAGTAATCCTGAGTACTCCCCCCGCTAATATGTCCATTAGCAACGAAGATGTCCTTATCGCCATCATTGTCAAAATCGAACGATGACGTTCCCCACGACCAGCCGGTACGGGCTACATCGGCATTAAATGACGCTGGCTCGAACCCATTCCCGTTTCGCAGGAACATCCGATTGCCATATCCCATCGCCTGGCGCAATGCGTTGTGTTCCGGCTTGTCGTTTCGCCCAAGGCCCAAACTTTCAAGCCGCCGGGCGGTCGTTGAACTCATTCCGATCACATAAAAATCCAGATCCCCATCAAGATCATAATCCCCGAACGTATGGGACATGCCAAACATGTAGCGATCACGACCGAATACCTCAGTGACATCCGTGAAATGCCCGTGCCCATCATTCAGATACATATCGAAGCCGGCGAAATCGCTGACAACCAGTAAATCCATATCGCGATCGTCGTCGAGATCGACAAAAGAGCTGCTATAGGTCCGTCGGAACCGCTTGTGTCCGAGCCCTGCCACGTCGGTGACATCCGTGAACG
>DTWD01000328.1 GCA_012963185.1 Acidobacteriota bacterium | reverse complement strand
TTGACGATTTACTTCAGCGGACGGTTGAGCCGGTTAAGCGCGCTCTGTCTGATGCAGGGGTTGAGCCTTCAGGTATCGACGAGGTTGTTCTGGTCGGTGGTTCGACCAGAGTTCCTAAGGTTCAGGAGATTGTCAAACAGCTGTTCGGTAAAGAACCGCACCGGGGCGTGAATCCAGATGAGGTGGTAGCTATTGGGGCCGGCGTGCAGGCGGGAGTACTAGCTGGTGAAGTTAAAGATTTGTTGCTGCTTGATGTGACGCCACTTACTCTTGGAATTGAAACACTTGGTGGTGTCAGGACGGCTCTTATCGACAGAAATACAACAATTCCGACAAAGAAGAGCGAGATTTTTTCGACCGCAGCGGATAGTCAGCCCAGTGTAGAAGTGCATGTGCTTCAGGGTGAGCGTTCAATGGCTAAGGACAATCGTACGCTCGGTAAATTTCATCTGGATGGCATCCCACCGGCGCCTCGTGGAGTACCACAGATCGAGGTGGCATTTGATATTGATGCAAACGGTATCGTTAACGTGTCAGCAAAAGATTTAGGAACTGGCAAAGAGCAGAAAATTACGATTACAGCTTCTAGTGGCCTTAGCAAAAAAGAGGTCGACGAAATGATGGAAGATGCCGAATCCCATGCTGATGAAGACAAAGCACATAAGGATGAGGTTGAAGTGAAAAACCGTGCTGATCAGTCGGTGTTTGCGGCTGAGCAAATGTTGAAGGAAGCCGGAGACAAACTATCCGCAGATGAAAAGGAGCCGGTAGAAAGCGCTCTTGCAGACCTGAAGAAGGCCAATGGGGATGGCAACGTTGATTCAATTAATGCTGCATTAGAAGCGTTAAATGCGGCACAACAAAAAGCGGCGCAGGCTCTCTACGCGAATGCGGCACAAGCGTCTCCAGAAGGTGCTGAGCCTAACGGCGATCAAACAGGTTCATCCGGTCAGAACTCAGAGCAAGACTTAGGAGATGTAATCGACGCGGAAGTAGTTGAGGAAGAGAAAAAGTAGTCGTCTTTTTTGTTACGGAGGGTGATTAGTGGACCAACTGGACTTCTACGTCATACTTGGCGTTGAACGTTCGGCTACCGTTTCCCAAGTCAAACAGGCCTACAAGCGCTTGGCGAGACGATACCATCCCGATATCAATCCCGGCGATCGTGAGTCCGAGGCATTTTTTCGCCTCGCAACCCGTGCATATGAGACATTGTGCGATCCGGGGCGGAGGGATGACTACGATATGAACGGTATTCCTGTATCGGGTCAACCGACATCAACGGTTGAGTTTCAAGGTTTCGATTTTTCGTCGGCTGGGTCCGAGACATCAGTGTCATTCGATGAACTGTTTTCAGACGTATTCCAGGAAGCTGTTGAACTCAGAAATCCTGCTCCAGGTGAACCAGAGCAAGGTAGCGATCTACACGGTGAAGTTTCGTTTTTATTTGAGGAAGCTGTAGTTGGTGGTGAGCGACGTCTGACGGTGACTCGTCTTGACGTATGCGTGGGGTGCAGTGGAAGTGGCCGTCGTCGATCCAGTGAACTTCGATGTTCGCGTTGTCATGGAACTGGTTCCACTAGATGGCGACGTGGGCATATGGTTTTTTCCAAGTCGTGTACTTTTTGTGGGGGTAATGGGCTTTTAAGGAGCCGTCCGTGTAGCACGTGTGGTGAGAGCGGTATTGTTACTCGTTATGAGGACATTACCATCCAAGTGCCGCCCGGCGTTAGTGATGGTTCACGGCTTCGAATCGAATCAAAAGGTAACGCTGGACGACTCGGCGGTCGCTCAGGTGACCTTTATATTACGGTGAAAGTTTCTCCCCACCGGTTTCTACGGCGCGATGGTGAAGACCTTGTTCTAACACTGCCACTGGCTATTCATGAGGCCGCACTTGGTACGAGGATTGATGTTCCGACGCTTGAGGGCACTGTGACATTGCGTATTCCTCCTGGAACACAGTCAGGTGAGTGCTTCCGCATTAAGTCAAGAGGCGTGCCGTCGCCGCAAAGCGGTGTACGTGGCGACCTCGTAATTGACGTGAATGTAGTGATGCCACCTGTGACAGACGAGCGTTCGAAGGAACTCCTCAGAGAATTTGGCCGGATTCACCCGAATGACGTTCGCAAGGAATTGTTCGAGGAGTAGCACGATGAGTATGAAGCAGAGCGACAAAGCGTCTTTTATGATCAGCGTGGTTGCAGATCGATACGGGATTCACCCACAAACGCTTCGGCTTTACGAGCGGGAAGGCTTGCTCAAACCCTCTCGAACTGAGGGCAATACAAGACTTTATAGTCAGGAGGATCTTGAGCGACTCGACACGATACTCTCTCTGACTCGTGACCTTGGTGTTAATTTGGCTGGTGTCGAAATCATTCTTAATATGCGAGAAAAAATGGATCGTATGCAACGCGAGGTGGATGAGTTTATGAACTATGTTAGGCACGAACTCGCGCGAGGTCTTGGCGATTGGGAAGAACGACTTGGTACGGCTTTGGTGAAATCTAATCCTGCGGATCTTGTTCGCACAGTTAATATCGAAAATGCCACTTCGCTCGATCGCAGTGTTTCGGCATCGAATAAAAAAACAAAACGAAAACGTTCGTAGCGGCAAGCGCTATCGGTTATTCTTATGACCTCAAGCAGTCATGAGTTGTCCTAAATGCAACGACACGGGATGGTTTCCAGAATATTTTGATGGCGTTCGCCGCGTTGTCAGATGCGATTGCTGGCGTGAGGATGTAGCGAAAAAGATGCTGTCGAAGTCACGGATTCCATCCCGCTATCGGCAGTGTGATTTTTCAACATTTATTACGTACCCAAATGAAGAGCTCGTTCGAGCAGTCAAGAAGGCTCGCGAGTTCTCAGATGCCTTTCCTGCAGTTGATAAAGGTTTGATCTTTATTGGCAAGCCGGGAATTGGCAAAACGCATCTCGCGGTGTCAGTGCTTCGGGAGGTTACAGAGAAGGGTATGCGTGGCGTGTATTACGACACTCGGTCTCTATTGAGTACGATTAAGAGTACTTACAATCCAGTTACCCGCGCGTCCGAAGCCGATATATTGCAAGAGGTAATGACCGCTGAACTGCTAGTGCTTGACGACCTTGGGGCAGAACGACTTACTGACTGGGTTGAGGAGACGATGAATCTCATC
>DTWD01000327.1 GCA_012963185.1 Acidobacteriota bacterium | reverse complement strand
GGCGGCAACGGCGGCAACGATGCACACATCCTCAAGTTCTCCAGAGACGGGCGCTTTCTCGCGCAGGTGGGCAGGGCCGGCATGAACAGTGGGAGCCACGACCAGGAGAACTTCTGGCGTGTAGCGAAGGTCTTCGTCGACCAGCTGGAGAATGAGGTCTACGTGGCTGACGGTTATGGCAACAAGCGCGTGGTCGTGATCGATGCCGACAGCGGTGAGTTCAAGCGCTACTGGGGCGCATATGGGAATCCTCCCGACGACACCGACCTAGGACCGTACGACCCGAGCGCTGAGCCTGCACAGCAGTTCCGCAATCCCGTCCATTGTGCGGAGCTGGCGGTCGACCGTCTTCTCTACGTGTGTGACCGCGTGAACGACCGGATCCAGGTGTTCCGGGCCGACGGCACCTTTGTCGCAGAGACCTTCATCGAGAAGCAGACGCTGGGAGCCGGGTCGGTCTGGGAGATCGCGTTCTCAGGAGACCAGTGGCAAACGTATATGTATGTCGCGGACGGCGTCAACGAGCGGATTCATATCCTTCGGCGCGACACCCTGGAGTACCTCACAAGCTTTGGCGACGGCGGACGGCAGCCCGGTCAGTTCTACGGCGTGCACAGCATCGCCACCGACTCGCAGGGGAATCTCTTCACCACCGAAACGTTCGAAGGAAAGCGCATCCAGAAGTTCGTCTACAAGGGGGTTGGAAACGTGGCGAGGGGGCACCAAGGAGTCGTCTGGCCGTCCGAGTAGGTCAACTCGCTCGCGGCAGCTACCGAAATTGCAATGAGTCATGACTTGGCAAAATCAGTTGTCCTTGTGCTGATCGTTGGTATTTGTGGCCCCGCCCTCCTAGCGGCAGATGACTTCAGTTCGGATATTGTGATCGAATTGTTCACGCTCGACGATTCTCCTGTGACTGAAGGCGATACGGTGTCCGGGACACTCACAGGTAAGGTCACGATAAGAAACTCTACGATGCAGCACGCCCAGTTTTACAAGAACTTCAGGGTCATTAGCACACATGAAGTCGGGCACATGATTGATGCTAACGAGTGGGTGCGCACATTCACCGTGGACACATCTGAGTTCTTTGACGGTGAGAATTTGATCAGCGCCCACGTGCATCCGATGAATGTGCCGGGGCAACCCTACATTGCAGACTTTTCAGTCCAGGCATTCAAGATTGTGGCGGAGAATGACAATCCGGCTCCGACCGGAGACGTTCGGTTGCCGACGTTAACGATTGATCCCTCGATGATGCTGCTGCTCAACTCGAGTCTTCTGGACAGCAAGAGTGTTTATACAGATTATGACGCAGTGACGGTGTCTGACGACGAGGGGAGAATTGACGTTGATCAAGACGAGGATAAATCAAACAGAGCGCAAGTGATTCCACATCTTGGAACGTCGGTGTTGGGTCGTTTTAGATGGACAGACAGGACACTGCCTTTTGGAGAGTCGCTTGGACGCCTGATAAGGCGTGCGCATCTTGTTAATTTCCAAAGGCACATAGACACACCAGCTAGAATCGTCTTTTTCTTTAACGACGCGTGCGGCCGTGCGAATTATGGTTTCTATCGTTTCAATCTGCCCGCTCTATCAGACGAGGCGAGACGTGAGTATCCGTTGCCATCCACAGATGCAAAAATATTGAATGTGTCTCAAGGCGATGAAATCGTCATTGCAGATGACGGTGCGTTCAACTTAAGAGTTGAAATCACGAATCCCAGACTATTGGGGAAAGAGTTTGCGACGCTGTCGACATGGGTCGGTAATCGCTCTGTAGCTAAAACTGACTTGACAGTTCTGATTCGAACCATGAAAGCAGAAGAGACGAGTGTGATTGTTGAGGTTGAGATTCCAGCGATTGAGATACAGAAGCTGCAAGAATCACGTGATGGAGGTGCGGACTCGACGGCATTTGTGTTGTGGAATGATTTTGATAAGTTTCGGGATTCGAATTTGCCTACTAGTGAGCACGTTCATTTGAACAGCATTCGAACAGAGTCGTATCCTTGGCCGTATGGAGTTCCAACCGAGCCCATTGATGCGCCTGAAGATAATGAGTGAATCGCCCCTGGGGGATATTCTCAACTTGACGACGAGAAGGCGCTTCTCTCCCCCCTGATGTCGAACGCATGTAGCGCTGGGGGCCGTGCCAACGAATAGGCGACAACATCTCTATCTTTCCACGATGGCCAGGCCATAAGGATCGTTGCAGACGTCGGTCAGCGTGCCTACGACGCTGTGTGTCTGCGTGAGGCGTGTTAAGAGGAGACAGCGAAGACGGGAGAGCAAGGATGAAGCGACGTCAAAAACGATCGATGCGGGAGGTCACGCTAGCGGTGGTTGCGGTGGCACTGTTCGGGTGGATGCTGACCGCGGAGCGATGGGAAACTGCGGCGGCGTACCAGACAGGCACGTTGGCGGATTTCTTCACCGGCCCGCCGCCGAGCGTGGTGAACAGCGATGAGGTCGCCAAAGTGCGCGTCCGCCTCGAACCAGGCGCCCGGGCACACTGGCACAGCCACGGATGGGGCCAACTTCTGCTTCCCGAGGAGGGCCGTGGCCGCTTCCAGATTAGGAACCAGCCGCTACAGGAGTTGCGTCCGGGCGAACCGGTGTTTACCGGCGGCGGTGTTGTGCACTGGCACGGGGCCGCGCCCGACCAGTCGTTGGTAATGATCGCGATGCAAGGCGGTGGCGCCGAGTGGATGGAACCGGTGAGCGACGAGATCTACCTAGCCCAACCAGCACGCTAGTTTCCATATCCTCGATTCCGTTCGAACCAGGGAGTTGCTGTTTCGATGTTGAGCCTCGGTAACATGTATTCATTCGGTGAGGGTGTGCCGCAGAATGATGTACAGGCCCACGTTTGGTTCAACCTTACCGCATCGAGAGAGACTGGTTTCCTCCGCGACACTGCAATTACACTTCGAGACCAGATCGCAGCGCGTATGACCGCTGATCAACGCGCCGAAGCGGCCCGCGCGAACATCCAACTCGAGCCAACCACGCTTGTAGAATCGGTGCCGGATTAGCCGTCGCTAACAGTAGGGGCGCGGTCGGCCCGTTTCATTGCATCGCTAACTTTTTCTAGCTACACGCAGACGTTGTCTGCTTATCTGTGCAACAGAGAAGCGCAGCGTTACGTCAATAAACATCGTTGTATACTGCGACCTGCTAACGAATGCAAAGACCTGTTAATAACAGTTGTTTAGGTCTGCAAAACCTCCATCCCCGGTTCAAATCCTAGTGGCGCCTCTATTTGTAATGGATTTGTTGAGGTG